>JAWLDL010000007.1:0-21064 GCA_041686675.1 Spirochaetia bacterium
CGTCGGGCGCTCGGACTTCTCGCGCAAGCATGCGGCATACGAGCTGCAGAAGAAGCGCCGGACCGACTTCGAGGCCCTGGAAAACCCATCTCGCGGAATCGGTCTGGGCTTCGCATCTCAGGGGTCGGGGTTCATCGGGGCCGGAGAGAGTGAGTACGCGTCGAAGGTGCGGGTGAGACTGGAGACCGACGGCTCGGTGCATCTGAGATGCCCGGCCATGAACACCGACCGTCCGCTCGCACGATACTGGCGCAGAATGGCGGCGGAGATCCTGGCCGTGGAGCCCAACCACGTCACCTTCGACCCCATGGACTCCATGGTCGTGCCGGATACGGGGCCGCTTTTTCTCTCGCGTCATGTCGCCGTAATAACGCGGGCCGTGGAAAGCTGCTGCAACGCGGTAGCCAAGAAGCGATTCCGCACCTCCCTGCCGATCGAGGCAACGCGTTCCTACCGGCTGCCGCGCTCGCAACGGTGGAACGAGGAGACCTTCCGCGGGCGGCCGTTCATCGAGCAGGCCTACGGGACGGCCGTTGTGGAGGTGGACGTGGATCCCATGACGCTTGCCGTGCGGGTCCGGGCGATATGGATGAGTATCGACGGCGGGCACATCATCGACCGGGCTGCGGCCGAGCAGTCCACTGAGCGGGGCATATTTCAGGCGCTCGGATGGGCGGCCAGCGAGCAGATCGAATATATCGAAGGTACGATCCGTGCCGGAGACTACGAGCGCTACGGGCCGGACGCGCGGGCACAGAATCCCACCCTGTCCATCGCCTTTCTGCAGGTCGACCCCAAGGACCCGCCGCGCGGGATCGGCGAGCTGGCCTTCAGCTGTGTCCCGGCGGCCTACGCGGCCGCCGTCAGCCAGGCCACGGGCAACTATCTGGACCGACTGCCCGTGACGCCGGCGGTGCTCGATGCATATCTGGAGACATCATGAAGTGCAGCTTCATCCTCAACGGTGATGATGTATCGGTGCAGACGCCGCCGTCGACCCTGCTCATCGACATCATCCGCGACGATCTGGGACTCAAGGCAAGTCGCGCGGGCTGTCTGCAGGGAGAGTGCGGTTTCTGCACGGTGCTACTGGACAGCTCCCTGACGCTTGCCTGCATGGTGCCGGCCTTTCGGGCCCATCGGACCGAAGTAATCACCATCGAGGGATTCGAGCAGACCGATGACTACGGGGATATCGAGCGGGGATTCACGGATGCGGGGTTTGAGCCCTGTGGTTTCTGCCGCGCCGGGCGGGTGCTTACGACCCACGCCGTGCTGCTGGTAAACGCAACGCCCACCGAGAACGAGCTTCGAAGGGCGGCGGCATCGATTCGCTGCAGATGCAGCTCCACCTCGCGATTCATAGACGGCATGCGCAACGCCGCACAGCAACGAAGGGAGCGGGAGAATGCCCTCAAAGGCGAAACCGGTCTACGTATACTACCCGGATAACCTGGGCGAGTTCCTGCAGCTCCGGCGGCGCAAACCGGACGCGCTCGTCTACGCAGGCGGCACGTATATCCTGAAAGGAACCGAAACCCGCCTCGTCCCTCTTCCGCAGGAGGTCATCTCCCTGCAGTGGGTGGAAGAGCTCAAACGGGTCTCGCGTACCGACCGCTACGTGGAGCTCGGCGCCGGATGCTCCCTCGCCCGCATCGTTGAGGTTGGGCGCAACGTGCTTCCGGGAAGCTTCGTGCAGGCCTTCTCCACTGTTGCGCCGATGGGGGTAATATCGCTGGCGACGATCGGCGGCAACCTCAGTGTCGAGGAGCACGTGTTGAGCTCCTACCCTCTCATTCTTGCCGCCGATAGCCGAATCGAGCTGCGGCGCCACGGAAACGCGCGCTGGATTCCGGCCGGGCGCCTGCGCGACGAGCACGGGCAGCTTACCCTCGAGTCCGGCGAGATCCTCAGCCGCATCCGCGTGCCGCTGGAAACCTGGAACGTCCAGGTATTCGCGAGTTTCGGACGGCCCTACATATGGGAGAGCGAGCCGGTGGTGTTCGCCGGGCTTGCGAAGACCGATACCGGCGTGGTCGATGACTTCCGCATGGTGTTCTCCGCGCACGGCCGCATCCTGTTCCGCAATCGGGAGCTCGAGGCCGAGCTCGTCGGACGCCGGGCACCGCTTCCCGCGCGGGAGGCACAGGGCTTCATGCGCAGGCTCGAGGGGCTTCTCGCCGAGACGACGTCTGCCGCGGGGGGACGGCTCTCGAGCCTGCAGCGTCGCCGGGTCCTCGGTTCGGCGCGGAGGATGATCTCGCGGTTCTCCGGGTAGAGGGCCGGCGGTCGGCCGCTTCACCATTGTGGACACCGCCTTCCAACTCGGATATAGTAACTCAGCAGGGAGGGACCGCGTGGGCTCGTTCGTTCACCTGCACGTACATTCCGATTACAGCCTTCTGAAGGGGGCGGCAAGCATCCCGAAGCTGGTCAAGCGCGCGAAAGAGCTCGGCATGGAGCACCTCGCGCTGACCGACGACGGGAACATGTTCGGCGCCCTCGAGTTCTACAAGGCATGCAGGGCAGAGGACATAAACCCCATCATCGGCTACGACGCCTATGTCGCGGCGGAGTCCCGTACGACCCGCACGACCGGGGACCGTCCGTTTCGGCTCGTGCTGCTTGCAACAAGCACCACCGGCTACAAGAACCTCCTCGCGCTGAGCTCCGTCGCCTACACCGAGGGCTTCTACTACAAGCCGCGCATCGACAAAGAGATCCTGGCCCGGTATGCCGAGGACCTCATCGGCATGAGCGGCACCCTTTCGGGCGAAATCCCGGGGCTGCTGCGAAAGAACCGCTACGATGAGGCGCGTGACGCCGCGGTGTGGTACCGGGACACCCTCGGGGAGGGAAACTTCTATCTCGAGCTCCTCGATCACGGGCTCCCGGAACAGAAGACCATCAATGAAGGGCTCGTGCGAATATCGGAGGAAACCGGTATTCCGCTGGTTGCAGCAAACGACACCCACTACGTCGCCCGGGAAGACGCAAACGCCCAGGATGTACTCATGTGCATCGGGTCGGGCAAGAAGAAGAACGACCCGGCCCGGTTCAAGTTCTCCTCCGACGAGTTCTACCTCAAGAGCGCAGACGAGATGGCTGAGCTCTTCAGCTGGGCCCCGCAGGCCCTCGAGGCCACGAAGAGCATCGCCGAGCGCTGCCGCATCGAGATCGATCTCCCCGGCCCCCGCTTCCCGGACTACGAGATTCCGAGTGAGTACGAGGGCCCGGAGGATTACCTCACCCATCTCACATACGAGGGGCTCGCCGAGCGCTACACCCCGGTCAGCGACGACCTGAAAGAGCGCGTCGACTACGAGCTCTCGGTCATCACGTCGATGGGCTTTACCGGCTACTTTCTCATCGTGTGGGATTTCATCGCCTTCGCGCGAGGCCGCGGTATTCCCGTGGGACCGGGGCGCGGGTCCGGCGCGGGATCGCTCGTCGCCTATTCGCTCGGCATCACCGACATCGATCCCATCAAGTACAACCTGCTCTTCGAGCGATTTCTCAACCCCGACCGCAACTCCATGCCGGATTTCGACATCGACTTCTGCTACGAGCGCCGCGGCGAGGTGATCGAGTATGTAAACGACAAATACGGTCGGGAGAGAGTGGGCCAGATCATCACCTTCGGCACGCTGAAGGCACGAGCGGTCATCCGGGACGTGTCCCGGGTGCTCGATCTTTCCTTTGCCGAGGCGGACGAGATCGCCAAGAAGATCCCCGAGGGCCCGAAAATCAAGCTCAAGGAGGTCCTCGAGTCTGAGCCGGAGCTGAAGGCCGTGCGCGAGCGCGGCGGCATCTACGAGGAGCTCCTCGAGGTCAGCCTCAAGCTCGAGGGCCTGCACCGCCACGCCTCCACCCACGCCGCGGGCATCGTCATCGGACAGAAGCCGCTGACCGAGTATGTCCCCCTCTACCGCGACCCAAAGACCGGCTCCATCTCCACGCAGTACACCATGGAGCTCCTCGAGGAGTGCGGTCTCGTCAAGATGGACTTCCTCGGCCTGAAGACCCTCACTCTCATCGAGCACACCGAGGAGCTCATCCGAAAGCGCGGGGTCGACTTCGACATCGAGGCGATTCCCGAGGACGACGGGCCCACCTTCCGGCTCCTCGGCGAGGGAAAGAGTGCGGCAATCTTCCAGTTCGAGAGCCAGGGCATGCAGAACATTCTCAAGAGCGCGCAGCCGGCACGCATCGAGGATCTCATCGCCCTGAACGCCCTCTACCGGCCCGGGCCGATGGAGAACATCGATCAGTTCGTAAACTCAAAACACGGCCGTGAGGCCATCACCTATCCCCTGCCCGAGCTCGAGCCCATTCTCGAGGAGACCTACGGCGTCATCGTGTATCAGGAGCAGGTGATGGAGATTGCCCGGCGCGTGGCCGGCTTCTCCCTCGGCCAGGCCGATATCCTCAGGCGCGCCATGGGGAAGAAGAAGGTCTCGGAGATGGAGAAGATGAAGAAGGACTTCATCGCCGGCGCCGTCTCCACGGGCTTCTCCGAGAAGCAGGCCACCGCCATCTTCGAGCTCCTCGAACCCTTTGCCGGCTACGGCTTCAACAAGTCCCACGCCGCCGCCTACTCCGTCCTTGCCTACAAGACCGCCTTTCTCAAGGCCAATTACCCCGTCGAGTTCATGGCGGCCAACCTCACGAATGAGATCAACAACCCCAAGACCTTCGCGTGGTACATGGAAGAGACCCGCGACATGGGGATCGAGATTCTCGCCCCGGACGTCAACCGCAGCGAGCGCTACTTCAGCGTCGCCGAGGGCAAGGTGGTGTTCGGCCTCATGGGGATCAAGAACGTCGGCTCATCGGCGGTGACCGAGATTCTCGAACAACGCGAGGCCGAGGGACCCTACGGGAGCTTCGACGAGTTTCTCGAGCGGGTCGATCCGAAGGTCGTGAACCGCAAGGTCGTCGAGGTGATGATTCAGGCCGGCGTCTTCGACTGCCTCGGCGAGACGCGTGCGACGCTGCTTCATAACCTCGATATCTTCGTCGAGCGGGCCGCTCGAAAGCACGAGAGCAAGAAGTACGGACAGACATCGCTCTTCGAGAGCTCGGAAGAGCAGCTCGATGATGCGCAGATCGAACGGCACGCGGAACTTCCCTACGCCGAGCGCCTGCGGTTCGAGCGTGAGAACCTCGGCTTCTACTTCTCGGGCCACCCCATGGACGAGTATCGCACCCGCTGGGAGGAGACGGTTGCCGTCGACATCTCCCGTCCGGAACGGGTAAGCTTCGACCGCGTCTACAATCTTCTCGGGCTCCTCAAAGGGCTGCGGGTCATTCAGACCCGGCGCGGCGGTAACATGGCGTTCGCGCAACTCGAGGACTACAACGGCACGGTGGAGTGCGTGTTCTTTGACGAGGCCTACACCGCTGCGCGCGACCGCCTGCAGGAGGATGCCGTGCTCGGCCTGCTGGGCAAGTTCGACGAGCGCCGGGGACGGATACAGTTCGTCGTGGAGGAAGTCCGCGCGCCCGAGGACCTCGAGGAAAAGGATGCCGCCGAGGTGCACATCAGGCTCGATGAGGATATCGATCGGCAGGAGGACCTCTACCGGCTGCGCGCCTTTCTTTTCGAGCACTCGGGTCCGAGCAAGGTCTATCTGCATCTCGGCGTCAACGGCAGGGAGTCGGTGATCCGCGCTTCCTCGCAGTTGACGGTATCCTCGAAACAGAAGACGCTGGAGAAGATCCGGTCTCAGGATCACGTTCTCGACGTCTGGAAGCAATAGGCCGGAAGCAATAGTCTGGAAGCAATAGAGAAACCCGGAGGGCTACATGCTGCAGGATATCATGCGTTTCATCTCGACTGCCATCGCGATCTACATGCTCATTATCTTCATCCGCATCGTCATGACGTGGGTGCAGGGCGCCGAATACGGCCGTGCGATGCAGATCATCTCGAGCATAACCGATCCCTATCTCAATATGTTCCGGGGCATCCGGGCGCTGCAGATCGGTCACGTTGATTTCTCGCCGGTCGTCGCGATCATCTCCCTGTCGATCCTGAGTAACATCACGACGCAGATCGCCTACGCGGGGTCCGTAACCTTCGGGCGTGTGCTTGCGTTCACGCTCTCGGCGGTGGCATCGGCGTTCTTTTTCTTCGTCACGCTCTTTCTGATCCTGACGGCAGTCCGGCTCCTCGGCATATGGTTCGGGGCGAACAGCACCGGTCGCTTCTGGATAACCCTCGATCGCCTCCTGCAGCCGCTGACCTTTCGCCTGCTCGAGCGCTTCGGCCGCAGCGAGAGCTTTACGTACCCGCAGGCGCTGCTCGCGTTCGGCATCGCTCTTCTCGCGATTCTGCTGCTCGGCAGATACCTCGTCACCCTCGCCATCGCCGGGCTCATTCAGATTCCGTTCTGATGCTCCTCTCGGAGTTGACCGGGTCGGTGCAGCGACTGCGCGGGGTCGGGCCGGCGGTCGCGCAGGCACTCGAGAAGCTCGAGATCACCACCGTCCGTGATCTTCTGCTCCACGTACCGCGCAGCTACGAGAACAGAAAGGACCCGGCGCCGCTCACCGAGGCTTTCAATGGTCGCACCGTCAACACGGTGGCCGAGGTCCTCGCCCACGACTACATCGGACCGCCGAGCCGGCCCACGCTGAAAGTCTACGTCCGCGACGACTCTCATACGGCCTCGCTCGCCTGCTTCGGTCGGAACTTCCTGGCACGAAAACTGCCCCCGGGGCAGAAGATCTACCTCACCGGGGCGTTTCAGTACCGCTTTGGCGAGCTCACCGCCTCGGCATTCGAGTTCGAGCCCTACGGCGACGAGCCGCGGGCCTTCGGTATGATACTGCCGGTGTACGGGCTCACCGAGGGCATAACCCAGCACGTGCTGCGAAAGATCATGCGGACCGCCCTCGCCGATGCCCGCCACATCGAGGATGAGGTGCCGGAGGCCCTGCGCCGCCGCCACTCTATCCTCCCCCGGCGACGGGCCGTACAGGTGGTTCACTTCCCCGAGTCCATGCCGGAGGCGGAGAATGCCCGGCGAAGCCTCGCCTTCGATGAGCTCTTCGTGTTTCAGGCGGTCGTGGCCCGCCGCGTGGTGGAGCGAAACGCCGGCGCCCGGGCCCCGAAGGCGCTGCCGCGCAATCTGCTGAACCGGCTCGTGCGGGCGCTGCCCTTCTCGCTGACTCCCGACCAGAAGACCACGGTCGAGGAGATTCTTGCCGACCTCGGCGCCGCGCGGCCCATGGCCCGCCTGCTCCAGGGTGATGTCGGCTCGGGTAAAACCCTCGTCGCATTCCTCTCGGCTCTGCCCTACGTGGAGCTCGGCTACCAGGTCGCCTTCGTTGCACCGACGGAGCTCCTCGCAAAGCAGCATGCGGAGAATGCCGCCTCCCTCCTCGAGCCCCTCGGCGTGCGGCTTGCCTTTCTCTCCGGGGCGGTGAAGGGAGCCGCACGGACGCCCCTTCTCGAGGCGGTTGCGGCAGGTGATGTCGATATCGTTGTCGGCACCCACGCGGTGTTCACCGAGCAGGTCGGGTTCCGTGATCTGCGCCTCGTCATCATTGACGAGCAGCACCGCTTCGGCGTCCGCCAGCGTGAGCTTCTCATCGCGAAGGGGACGCAGCAGGACGGCGGTCGACCGGACGTACTGCTCATGACGGCCACGCCCATCCCCCGCACCCTTGCGCTGACCGTCTTCGGCGACATGGACACCTCGATCATCCGCACCATGCCCCCGGGGCGCAAACCCATTCGAACGCATCTCGCGCGGCAGGAGAACGAGCAGAAGGTATACGAGCGCGTTCGACAGGAGCTCTCAGCCGGCCGCCAGGCCTACTTCGTGTACCCGCTCGTGCGGGAGTCGGAGAAGCTCTCTCTTCGCGACGCGGAGGGGATGTACGAGCGGCTCGCCCGCGACGTCTTTCCGGAGTTCCGGCTCGCGCTCATCCACTCCCGGGTCCCCGAGGAGGAAAAGGTCGAGCGCATGGGACGATTCACGCGCGGTGAGGTTGATGCTCTCGTCGCCACGAGTGTGGTAGAGGTGGGCGTGGACGTTGCAAACGCAACCTGCCTCGTCGTCGAGCACGCCGAGCGCTTCGGTCTTGCCGCCCTCCATCAGCTGCGGGGCCGCGTCGGGCGCGGGGCCCATCAGTCCTACGCCTTCTTCGTATACGACGATGCACTTACCGAGGAGGGGAAGCAACGGCTTCGCGTGCTCTATGAGCATGCCGACGGGTTCACCATTGCCGAGGAGGATCTGAAGATTCGTGGACCGGGAGAGCTCACCGGTACGAGGCAGGCCGGCTACGTGAGATTCCGGGTAGCAGAGCTTGCGCGTGACATGGACCTCATGAATGCAGCGCGCACCGACGCCTTCGACATCCTCGAGCGCGACCCCGCCCTCGAGGCCGAAAGCCACACGACCCTGCGTCGGGCGGTTGATCTCGCGCAGGCTGAGCTCGGGAGGTAGGTCGATGCGGGTGACAGGTGGTGAATACGGCGGGCGGCGGATCGATGTGCCGCCCGGGGAAATCCGACCGGCGATGGATCGGATGCGGGAATCCGTGTTCTCGATCCTCGGCTCCGCCCTCGGCAGCCTCCAGGGCACTACCGTACTCGACCTTTTCAGCGGGTCGGGCTCCATGGCACTGGAGGCACTCTCCCGCGGCGCGCGCAGCGCCGTCCTCGTCGAGCGCGACCGGGGCAAGGCGAAGGTGGTGCGCCAGAACCTCTCCTACGTGGAGCCTGAGCGCTGGAAGCTCGTCATTGCGCCGGTCGAGCGATACCTCAAGCGGGCCCGGCCGGCGGCCGCCGAAGGCGCCGCCCCGGAAGGCGGCGCAGGCGCCGCCGACTCGGGCGCCGAAGGCACGGCCGCCAAAGGCGGCGGCGGCGCCCCCCGGGACGCCGCGGCCACGAGGGGCGCCGCCGGCACGGCCGGCGGGCCGGAAGGCGCCGCCGGCCCGCCCTTCGACCTCGTGTTCTGCGATCCGCCCTTTCGCTACCCGCACAAGGACAGGTTGCTCGCCACCATTGCGGCGGCCGGCGTGCTCGCCCCCGGCGGGAGGCTCGTCATCCACTATCCCAGGGAGGACCGGCTTACCGGCGAGGTCGAGGGGCTCACCCTCGTCGACGAGCGCGCCTACGGCCGGTCCATCGTTCACATCTACGAGCCTGTTGCTACAGGCTCGTAGATACCCGGGACTATCGCTCCTCTTCGGGCCAGGCCGCGTCGATGTTCTGGAGGACCGTCTCCAGGTCCGATCCGCCGACCCAGTTGGTCATCTGGTTCCAGAATGCACCGGTACCAACCTGACCCGGCATCATGTCGGAGCCGTCAAAGCGGAAGGTATCCGCCTCCTGCAGGATTTCTGCATAGCGACGATTTGCCTCGGTGGGGTACCAGTCGAGCTGCGCGTCCTTGTGGGGCGCCACGACACCGCCGGACTGCACCCAGGCCTTGATGGACTCTCCGGTAGCAAGGTAGCGCATGACTGCGCGCACCTCGGGGCGATCCTCAAACGCGGCCATGATGTCGCCGGCACCGAGGACCGGCTTGCCCTCCTCCTCATCGATGGGCGGGAGATAGAAGAAGTTCACGTCTTCGCCGACCTCCGCATCCTCCGGGAAGAAGTCGGTGATGAAGCTTGCCTGGCGGTGCAACCATGCCTGCGGCGGATCGCGGAACAGGGGCTCCACCGCGTCGCCGAAGGGCACGGTCAGAATGGACTGAGTCCCACCGAGAACGAAGTCCTCGTTGAACCAGATCTCACCCATGATGTTCGCCGCGCGTTTGACCTCTTCGGAGTCAAAGGGAAGCTCTCCCTCCACCCACGCGTCGTATTGCTCGGGAGGCACGGTGCGGAGCATGATGTCCTCCATCCAGTCCGTAGCGACCCAACCGATCGCGCCGGAGCTCTCGATGCCGATCGACCAGGGGGGCGTACCGTCGTCCGCCATGGTTTGCGAAAGCTCCATCATCTCATCCCAGGTTTCCGGAACCTCGTAGCCGGCTTCACTGAACTCGGGCTGGGGATACCACACGAGACTCTTCACGTTTGCCCGGTACCAGACTCCCGCCATGATGTCATTCATGGTGGCGATCTCGAGCCAGCTGTCGTCGTAGTGCTCCTCGAGAAATGAGCGATCGAACCAGTCGTTGAGGTCCTGGATGTGGCCGCGCCGCACCATGTCCTCGAGAAGACCCGGTTGAGCAAATGATGCGATGTCGGGCGGGTCGCCGCCTTCCACGCGGACACTGATGAGCGATTCGAAGTCACCGGAACCGTTGTACTCGACCTCGATACCGGTCTGTTCCTCGAACGCCGACATGCTTTCGACGAAGTAGTCGGAGCCCGGTTCCACGAACGCGCCGAAGATCGTCACGGTGGTGCCCGAAAGATCCTCGCCCTGCGTCCAGGGGTTGTCGGTGTAGCTTGCCTGGGTTCCGCCGTTGCCTTCATCGGCCGCCTCTTGGCCGTCCTGCTGCTGCCCGCCCTGCTGACACCCGAAGGTGATGAGCGAGAGCGTAAGTACCACTGCAATCAGTAGTCTGTTCATGATAACGCCTCCTTACGTTTAATCACTATCGGAGGACGCCGCAGCGCCTCCGTCGTTGCTGCTGTTTAGCGCCGGAGCCGTCCTCCGGCACACGAGCCATGGTTCCAGTACATGATGAAGCGGTGGCTCGGGCTCCGCTCCACCGAGCAATTCGACCAGTCGACGGCAGGCCGACTCGACGAGTTGCTCCTGCGGCTGATGGATGGTTGTAAGCGGGGGATCGGTGAGACCGGCCATCCGTATATCGTCGTAGCCCACAAGCGGAATGTCGCCGGGCACGCGCACGCCGAGCTCGCGGAGTGCGGCCAGCACACCGAACGCCGTAATGTCGGCCTGGGCGAAGATGCCGTCGGCCGCCTCGATGGTTTCCCGGTTGTCGAGGATCGTCCGATACCCTGCCTCGAAGGTGGCGTCGGCCGAGAAGATGAGATGCTCATGGACCGGCAGCTTTCGCTCCCGATGAGCTCGTCGGTAGCCCTCGGTGCGCTCTTTGAACTGTCGCTCACGCTCGGTGAGACAGAGGATTCGCCGGCATCCGGAATCGAGAAGGTGTCCCGTGGCAAGGCGGCCGCCGAGGATATGGTCGACGTAGACGTAGTTGGTACCTGCATGGTCGACACCTTCGGGCAAAAAGTGGAGCAGGACATACGGCACGCCTGCAGCTCTCACCGCCTCGAGATCCCCCGCCTCGAAGTGAGGCTGTATGAGCAGCAGCCCGTCGACTTTGCCCTGTCGCAGAAGTCGGCGAATGTTGCTCTCGCCGCTGTAGTAGTTGCGATTGAAGGAGATCAGCGTGTCGAGGGCGGCTTCTTCCAGCACGGCGCGGACATTCCGTAACAGCATGCCGGCAAACGCGAAGTTGTCGGGGTTGTCGAGTGACTCGGGGAAAATCAAGCCCACGGTGCTGTTTCGCCGAGTCGCAAGGCTCTTTGCGCTCATGTTGAAGTCGAACCCGTAGCGACGGGCGAGCTCCTTGATACGCTCCCGCGTTTTCTCCGAGATGGCCGGATTGTCGTTGAGGCTGCGGGACACCGTGGAGAGGCTTGTGCCCGCCATACGGGCCAGATCTTTCATGGTAATGCGCTCACGCACGGCTCACACCTCCGCGGACGGTGGGCGTTCGTGCCGAGTATCCGTTGCTCTTGACGGCATGACGCTGGTTGCAAGCGCTTGCAACCTTTTCCGCAGGGAAACGCTCCAGCCAGCCCACCGCAGATCGCCTGAAATATATACGATAAGCTACTTGAACACATATGTTTATCGCATGACAGTGTAAGCATCCCTGGCCGTCAACCGAGTGCGTCACGTTTTGTCGCGCAAGCGCTTGCATTGAATTCAGGTTACACCCGTGCGGGCGTGTGGTCAAGGGCCAGTTCCCAAACCGGCCCGATTTTTGCTATCGTGAGGTACGCCAACCGCCCGTGAATAGGAGCGTCATGTGACGGCACAGTACAAACGCGCGCTGCAGGTCCCCCAGGGGACCGAGGCGTTCTATCTCGAGGAAGCCTACCGGCACCGTCGCCTCTCGGCGGCAATCGAGGAGCGCTTTCTCCTGTGGGGATACCTCCCCGTCCAGACACCCTCGTTTGACTTCTATGACGTCTACACGCCCCTTCTGCGCGAAGAGGATGCACGCAGCATATATCGCCTCATCGATCGCGAGGGTGACCTGTTGATGCTCAGATCCGACATCACCCTCTTTCTTGCAAAGCAGATGGGGTTGATCCTGCGCCCGGGAGACCTGCCCTCACGCGTCTTCTACGCCGACAGCATTCTCCGCCATCAGGCGGCCGAAGATATCTCCAAGAACGAGTTTTTCCAGATCGGGGCGGAACTTATCGGAAAGCCGGGCATGGAAGCGGATGCCGAGATCGTTCTCATGCTCCTCGATGTGCTCGAGCGTGTCGGGGTTAGCGGGTTCTTCGTGCATCTCGGCTGCCGCTCACTTTTCGACGCCGGTTTTGCCGGTGCGGATGACGACGCCCGCCGCCAGGCCCGTCGCGGCGTGCGCCTCCGTGACTGGCATGCCGTCCGCACGGCCCTCGAGGCCCTCGGCCGCGACGGCGCTGAGATCGACGCCCTCCTCGAGCTTTATGCCTTTATCGGGGATCTCGACGAGCTCGACGAGCTGCGTGGCCGCATCTCGCGGGATCTCAATGAAGCGGAGCGCGGGGCAATCGAGGAAACGCGAGCACTCTATCTTCTCCTCGACAGCCTCGACGCCGCCTCCCGACTGCGGCTCGATTTTTCGGAGATCGGCAATCAGCCCTATCACACCGGCGTGGCGTTCCAGGTCTACATGGACGGCCTCGACAGCGCGGTGGCTGCCGGCGGGCGCTACGACGGGCTTCTGTCGGTGTTCGGCCTCGACGCCCCGTCGGTCGGGTTCTCAGTGATGTTGCGAAAGATCCAGGATCACCTCGAGATCGAGGATGAGTTGTTCTCACCCCCCGAGGCGGAGACAGCACCGGGTGTGGACTTTGCCGCACGCGTGCGCGCAGCCCGCTCGATGCGCGAGGACGGAAGGACGACCATCCTATGACCTCGACTTCCGCGACGCCACTGACCCTTGCCCTCCCGAAGGGCAGACTCTTCGATCAGACACAGGAGCACTTCGCCCGTCGGGGAATTCACTTCGAGGTGGAGAAACGCAAGCTCGTCGCCTACGATACCGAGGGCCTGCTCAAGATCATTCTCGTGAAGAACAGCGATCTGCCCGTGTACGTGAATCACGGAATAGCAGGGCTCGGAATATGCGGCGCCGACGTCATATACGAGTCGGGGCAGTCCTTTTTCACCCTCCACGAGTTCGACTACGGCTCGACGACGATGTGCCTCGCCACCCGTCGCGATCACGATCCCCAGGAGGACCGGGGTCATATGACGGTCGCCACGAAGTTTACCCGCTACGCGCGTGACTACTTTCACCGGCAGGGGATCCCGGTCGAAGTCATCAAGCTGAACGGATCGGTCGAGCTCGCGCCGGTGCTCGGACTCGCCCCGTACATCGTCGACCTCGTAGAGACCGGCTCAACGCTGAAGGCAAACGACCTCGTCGTGCGCGAAGAGCTCGAGAGCATCAACGTTCACCTCATCGCCAATCCGGCGTACTATAAGTTCCACTATCGCCGCGTGAATGATTTTCTCAAGCGGCTGCGCAGCAAACCCGAGGAGTAGCGTATGGCAACACGACATGCGGAGGTAACCCGCGAGACGAAGGAAACGCGCATCTCGGTGGGACTCACCCTCGATACCCGCGAAGACATCGAGATAGACACCGGCGTTCCGTTCTTTGATCACATGCTGCACGCCATGTCTTTCCACGGCGGATTCAAGCTGGTCGTGAAGGCCGATGGCGACACCGACGTCGACCCCCATCACGTAGTAGAAGACGTCGGCCTGGTGATAGGAGACTGCTTCTCCCGGATTCTCTCCGACTCGACGAATCTCGTCAGGTTCGGCCACGGGATCGTGCCGATGGACGACGCCCTCTCGGAGGCCGTCGTGGATGCAGGCGGACGCCCGTACCTGGTATACGAGGCCGATTATCCCCAGGCATACGCCGGCGACTTCCAGATGGCGCTTTTCGGTGAGTTCTTCTGGGCACTGTCGGTGCGCTCGCGCTGCAACCTCCATCTTCTGTGCCGTTATGGCAGCAACAGCCACCACATGGTGGAAGCGCTCTTCAAGGCCCTCGGCATAGCCCTCGGCCGCAGCTTCAGCGAGCGAGCAGATGCGGCGGGAATGTCGACGAAGGGCGTCATTTGATTCTCTCGATACCAGACCGTATAATAGGGAAACTGGTCGATGGAAAACGTAAACACAAAACTCCCACCGGCACCCGGTTTCATCAAAGTCAGCTCGGACCAACTCCCCAGCCTATCGCCGGAGAAGCGAAGTGCCCTCATCCGAAAGGGCAATGAGCTCTACAACCAGGGCAAACTGGCGGACGCCCAGCGCATCTTCCTCACGGCGCGCTACTCCGACGGGCTCATACGGCTCGGCGAGCAGTATCGCAAGGAGCAGAAACCGCTGGAGGCGTTTCGAATGTTCTGGCAGGCTGGTGACAGCGCCCGCTCGGATGCCATGATCGAGAAGATGGCGGGCGTCGTGCGTCACTGGCTGCATGAATCGAGCGAGGAATGACGGAACATAATCTGAACCCAGACGAGGGCACTCCGCACGAGGAGCCCGGATCCAAGGCCCATATCGCCCGCCTCTCTCAGGAAGGCTATCAGCTGCTTCGGGAGAACTATCTCTCCGATGCGGAACGCCGCTTTCGCGAAATCCTCGAGCATGACACCGGGAATAACTACGCCCTCGTCGGGCTCGGCGACGCTGCTCGCAAGCGCGGCGACTGCCGGGAAGCGGTGAAACACTACCGCCGATGCCTCGAACATCATCCCCGCAACAACTACGCCCTCTTCGGGCTCGCCGATTGCTACAAGAACATGAGGCAGTTTCATCGCGCCATCGAGGTGTGGGAGCAGTACCTCGAGCACGATGATGAGAACGTGACGGTCCTCACGAGAGTCGCCGACGCGCACAGGAAGGTTCGCAACTTCGACCGCTCGAAGGAGCTCTACGACCGCGTTCTGTCGATCGAGGAGAACAACGCCTACGCGATTATCGGGCTCGCGCACCTGCACTACGACTTCAAGGACTACGAGAGTGCGCTGTACTACTGGAACTGGATGTTGCGCAATAGCGGGACGCGCGTCGATATCCGCGTTCTGACCTCCATGGGCAACTGCTACCGCAAGCTCAAGCGCTTCGACACCGCTGAGGAGTTCTTCAATCGCGCCCTCGAGCGTGAGCCGAACAACTTCTACGCGCTGTTCGGACTGGGAGACTGCTACCGCGGCCTTGGCGAGCCGGAAACCGCCCTCGAGTACTGGAACCGCATCCTCGCACGGGATCCGAAGAACAAAGTGATTCTCACCCGCGCCGGCGACGCATACCGCTCGATCGGCCGTCCCGACACCGCGAGGCAGTACTACGAACAGGCGCTGAATATCGAGTTCGACGCCTACGCGGTTCTCGGTCTCGCGCTGCTCAACATGGACGCGGGAGACTACACGAGGGCGATCGAGTCTCTCGAAGCCCTTGTACAGTCCGCTCCGAAGAATGCCCGGGTCTATGAGACCCTTGCCGAAGGCTACCTGGAGGCGGGCCGTCGCCGTGATGCCGTCAAGCTTCTCGAGAGCTTCCCCCAGCAGGGAAAGCGCAATCGCCGCATTACGGACATGCTCGAGCGTATCCGTGGCGACCGTAGCTGAGCCTGCGAGCACGGCGATTCTTGCCGCGCGCCTCCCCGAGGAGATCGTCGCTGCCGAAACCGTCCCGGGCCCGGTACACGCCCGCGTCCTGTTTCAGGCCGCCCATAACAGGCTCCCCGGGAGCGAGGCGCGGCAGTTCCGCCGCCTGCTCGACGCCCATCGCAGTCTCCTCCATGCGCGAAACGCCGAGGTCGAACGTACGATCCGGGACCATGCGGGGAACGTGAAATTCAAGCTGCGCTTCGGCGACGGCGTTGCCGTGGAGACCGTGGTGCTCGCCGACCCCGGTTCCGGAAGCGGGCGCCGGCAACCGAGGCGGACGCTGTGTCTTTCGACGCAGGTCGGCTGCAGTATGGGCTGTCGATTCTGCCGAACCGGGCAACTCGGCCTCCACCGGAACCTTACCGTCGAGGAGATCGTGGGGCAGTACCTCGCCGCTCGCGAGCGCGTCGGGCCCCTATCCAACGTCGTGTTCATGGGTATGGGCGAGCCGCTTCTCAACACCGAGGCCGTCTTTGCCGCGGCACGCGTCTTCGCGCATCCTCAAGGCCCCGAGATTCCCTTCAAGCGCATAACGATATCCACATGCGGTGTTCCGGCGGGAATAGACCGCCTTGCCTCCGAGAGCTTCCTCGGGCAACTGCCCGGGGCCCGGCCGCGTCTCGCGGTGTCGCTTGTCACCGCAGACCCGATGCGCCGTGCACGCCTCATGCCCGGCGCAACGCGGCTCGCCGGTGGGACCGCCACCGCCCGGGCCGCGGCCGCAGCCACCGCGGAAGCCGCGGCACCCACGGCGGACGCGGCCGCAGCCACCGCGGCCCTCGAGAACCTCCGCGCCGCCGTGGCCCGCTACCTCGAGCGCACCGGTCGCCCGGTCACCTTCGAGGTGCCGCTGCTCGGCGGCGTCAACGACAACGGGGAGGACGCCGCCGCGGTCTGCCGTCTTCTCAACTCGTTACCGCGGCGGGATCGATGTGATGTGAATCTCATCCCCTGGAACAGGGTGGACGGGGTACCGTTCGAGCCGCCGACGGATACGGCGGTGAGCGCATTCGCCGCCCGCATTCTGGCGGGCGGCTATCCGGTTACGGGGCGCTTTCCCCGGGGCCGCTCCATCGCGGCCGCCTGCGGGCAGCTGGGCCAATCGGTCAGCCCTGGGAGTCACCGACGACAGCCTTGATGCGGCGCACGCCCTGGGAGGAGGATTGCTCCTTGGTGATGCGGAATCCGCCGAGCTCACCCGTTCGGGAGACGTGCGGGCCGCCGCAGACTTCCTTCGAGTAGTCACCAACGCTGTAGACTTTGACCACCTCGTCGTACTTGTCGCCGAACAGGGCCATCGCACCCTTCTCACGCGCTTCCTCGAGGGTCATGTTCTCGTAGCGTACCGGCAGATCCTCTTCGATCTTCTCGTTTACGATCCGCTCGACCTCTTTGATCTGCTCTTTGCTCATCTTCTCCGGATGGGAGAAGTCGAAGCGGAGCCGCTCAGGCGTGATGTTGCTGCCCTTCTGGGCGACGTGATCGCCGAGAACATCGCGCAGCGCCTTGTGCAGAAGATGCGTTGCAGTATGAAGCTTGGTGGTATGCTCCGAGTGGTCGGCGAGTCCGCCCTTGAAGGTCTGGTTCGCGTCCATCTTGGAGCGTTCCTGGTGCTCGCGGAACGCCTCATCGAAGCCTTCGCGATCAACCTGCAGGTTGTGCTCGGAGGCGAGCTCCTCGGTTATCTCGATCGGGAACCCGAAAGTATCATAGAGGCGAAAGGCGACCTCTCCCGGAATGACTCCGGATGGCTCTTCAACGAGCTTCGGCAGCATCTTTTCGAACTCGTGCTCGCCCTTCTGCAGGGTGTCGAGAAACCGCTTCTCCTCGCCCACGACCTCATCGAGTACCTTGTCGGCGTTCCGACTGAGCTCGGGGTATGCGTCCCGGTACATCTCGATAACGGTCTTCGCAGGCTGAAGCAGGAACATGTCCTCCCGGCCGAGGAGCTTGCGACCATGGCGCACCGCCCGGCGGATGAGGCGGCGAAGGATATAGCCCTGGCCGACGTTGGACGGCGAGACGCCGTTTTCGTCTCCGAGGATGAAGGTTGCCGCCTTGATATGATCACTTATGATGCGAAGCGAGCGGTCGGTTTCCTCGTCGTTCCCGTAGCTCACCGAGAAGATGTCACCGAGATTCTGAAGGATGGGCTGAAACACCTCGGTTTCGTACACGGACTTCTTGCCCTGGAGCACCGCCACCGTACGCTCGATTCCCATGCCGGTGTCGACGTTCTGCTGAGAGAGCGGGACGTAGCTTCCGTCTCCCTGCTTGTTGTACTGCATGAAGACGTCGTTCCAGATCTCCATGTACTTGCCGTCGTTGACTCCCGGCCGGCTTTCCGCGCTCCCGGGGATGCCGGTGTCGTAGAACATTTCGCTGTCCGGGCCACAGGGACCGGTGGCGCCGGCAGGACCCCACCAGTTGTCGCTGCGAGGCAGATAGTAGATGCGTTCCTCGGGGATCCCGAGCGCCCGCCACACCGAGGCCGACTCGTCGTCGCGCGAGACCTCCTCGTCGCCGGCAAATACCGTCACCGAGAGGCGCTCCGGCGGAATGCCCAGCCACGCGCTCGAGGTCAGAAACTCGTAGCTCATCCGGATGGCCTCTTCCTTGAAGTAGTCGCCGAGCGACCAGTTACCGAGCATCTCGAAGAACGTCAGGTGACTCTGGTCGCCCACGTCCTCGATGTCCCCGGTGCGAATACACTTCTGGTAGTTCACCAGACGGTTACCCGCCGGGTGCGGCTCGCCGAGGAGGTACGGAACCAGCGGATGCATGCCCGCGGTTGTGAACAACACGGTCGGATCGTTCTCGGGAATGAGTGACTTCCCGGAGATCTGAGCGTGGCCCTTTTCAACAAAGAACTCGATATACTTTCTGCGTAGTTCGTTCGCCGTCATGATATGTATCCCGATTTGATTTATAGATCTTCGAACTGCGACTCCGTCGCCTCATCGAGAAGCTCGGGGAACACGTAGGCAAGTACGCCGTTCTTCTTCACGCGCACCTCCGCAATTCCCTTCGATACGAGGCCGTCGAGCTCTTCTTTGGCCTCATCCACGGACACCTGCGCCTCGAGCGCGATCTCCGTCGCGGTCGTGTATCCACCGTGCTCCCGGGCCGTCGTCAGGATGATCTGCTCGACCGACATCGGCCGCCGCGGATCCTGTCCGACAGAACCGCTGATTCGGTCGAACATGTCGCTGACCGGGTCCGACCCCGGCACCTGCCGCGTGCCGCCGTAGCGGTAGCCAAGGCGGTAGTTCGCCTCCTGCACCTGGTTCGGCAGTGTAACGGCATCGTAGAGGGTGCCCAGCCCGAGCAGGCCACCGGTGAGCAGATACAGTACTCCCGTGCCTACCTTCCCGATGTAGAACCGATGCAGCCCGGCCACCCCGAACAGTGACGGCAGCCAGAGCAGATATGCCATACCTATCTGATACATCGCCTAAATATACTCGTCATCGGAATTACGGACAAGAATGGCGCCCTCCTCCGCGAGCCTTCTCAGATGCTCGAGAAAGCGGCGCTGCACGTCCGAAACTTCCTTCTGCGGGATATCCGCCTGATGAACGTATTCCTCCGAGACATCCTTTGCCCGCCGCTCGGAGACATTGCGAAGCAGCTTGCTCCTGACCCGTTCAGCCTGTCCCACGAGAACGCAGGCGATTTCCCGCTCGGTGAACTCCGTGAGCGCCTTCTGCAGGTCGCGATCGTCTATGGCCAGGATGGAGTCGATCGTGAACAGCCGATCCCGGATCGAGCGGGCAAGCTCCGGATCCTCCTCGGCCAGCGACTCCAGCACCGCCCGCTCCCCGGCGAGATCCATGTGCCTGAGAATGGAGGCAAGCACACCCCGTCCGTCTATCTCGTTCGAAACCAGCTTCCCCTGCCGTCGGATGCGTTCCTTGAGGACCTCTTCCACGCGGGCGAGGACCTCCGGCGAGACCGCATTCATCCGGGCCATGCGCAGGACGACCTCCGCCCGGCGCTCCTCCGACATCAGTTTCACTACCCGGGCTGCAGGCGCGGCGCTGAGGGTGGAGAGAATCGTTGCGACCACGGGCGGGGACTCCTCTTTCAGGAGCATCGCCACCTGTTGCGGCTCGAGCTCTTCGAGAAAGGCGAAGCGGTCGCTCTCGCCGATGCCGAGCTTCCCGAATACTTCCTCCCCCCGTTCCTCACCGAAGGCGCGAGTGAGGAACTCCTTCGCGACCGCCGGACCCCCATGCCGCTCGCGGCCCTTCGTCGCGGCATCGCCGACCTGTTCGAGGACCGCCTCCGCCTCGGCGCCTGAAAGCGTCCCGATCCGCGCAATCTCGCGGGTAACGGCCTCCACGTCGGCCTCATCGAGGTGGCGGAGCACCTCGGCCGCCTGGTCGCGGCCGATGACCATCAGAAACCGCGCAGCCTTTTCGGCGCCACTACCCGCCGCGGCCTTCTCCGCCTGGTCTGTCCCCTTCCCGGGACGAAGCGCACCCTTCCCGACTCCCGGCGCGCCGGTTTTCAGCAGACCACGCACCGTCTCCGTCGAGGCCGCGCCCGTCGACTCGCCGGATGAGGTGCCGCCTGAGGCGTTGGAAGATGTGTCCGATGAATTGTTACGGGACGACGACTTACCCGATGCCTTGCGGTAGGAGTTGTCTCGCATCCGATTAATGTCCATCGACTCCGAGCATATCCCCGGCGTCGAGTCAGGTCAAGCTTGCATGCGCCGCCATGCGGATGCCGGCGCCGGTCGCCGCCCGCCGCGGGGCGCCGCCGAGGCGCGCCGGAACCCAGCGAGCCCCCCGCTGCTACCGCATTTTCGCCCGAGGTTCCCTTGACAGTTTGTGGGTTTTCTCATATTCTCACGTCCATACGTCACGCCGCTGTAGCTCAGTCGGTAGAGCAGGGGACTGAAAATCCCCGTGTCATCAGTTCGATTCTGATCGGCGGCATGTGGCACGAGCCCCGCACTTCGGTGCGGGGTTTTTTTTCGGGGTATATAGAACCTTGTTGTTACGGGTGCAGGCAAGTCTTTTACGGGCAGGTTCTTACGCCTGTAGAACGGCATGCGATACCGTCCTGCGGTACACGTAACCCGCAGCTCCCTGCAGTGCAACGACTCATCCAGAAATCACCAACACGCTTCTTGATACTTCAAAAAGACGGGCCGCCCCAACCGTAGTTCGGGCGGCCCTGTATC
>JAWLDL010000008.1:0-20046 GCA_041686675.1 Spirochaetia bacterium
AGCGGATCGAACACCTGAGACGCGCCGAAGCCCATCTGGAGGGAGAACATCTGCCCGGCAAGCTGGAACGCCGCGAACACGAGGAGCAGAAAGAACCCCGTAATGATGCCGACGAACGCCTCGCCGACGAGCAGCAGCACGAAAGCAAGGCCGGTGTCGGGAATCGGGTAGCCGGCGCTCGACACCTGGGGGAACACAAGCGCGGCCACCATGAGCGAGAGTGCAACCCGCACCAGCCCCGGGATGGACGAGGAGGAGATCATCGGCGCCGTCGCCAGAAGCGCGAACACGCGAACAAACACGAGGAGGAAGAGCTGGCTGTTCGCGGCGACCGCATCGATCACTCGGGTTCTCCTATCCCACCATGTTCGGAATCTGCTCGAAGAGGCTCTGCGTGAACCGCAGCAGCGTCTGTATCATCCACGGACCGAAGAGCACCACCGCGAAGAGGATCGCGGCGATTTTCGGAATGAAGCTCAGGGTCTGGTCCTGTATGGAGGTCGTGGCCTGAAAGATCGCCACGACCAGGCCCACTCCCATGCCGATGCCCAGGATGGGCGCGGCCATGAGCAGGACCTGGAGCACCCCGGCACGAATGATGTACACGGCGTATGAAGCATCCATCAGAAACCTCCGAAGCTTGCGACGAGCTGTTGTGTGATCAGGTTCCACCCGTCAACGAGGACGAATAGAATCAGCTTGAACGGAAGGGAGATCATGATGGGCGGCAGCATGATCATGCCCATCGACATGAGGGTAGAGGCAACGACCATGTCGATGATGATGAAGGGAATGAAAAGCAGAATGCCGATCTTGAAGGCCACGGTGAGCTCGTGCAGCACGAAGGCCGGCAACAGCACCCGTGTGGGCACGTCGGCAAGATTCTGCGGCCGCTCGAGGCCACCCATGCGCATGAACAGGCGCACGCTCTGCGGGTCCTCCCTCATCTGCCGGTACATGAACACCCGAAGCGGGCCGATCGTCTCCCCGTATGCCTCTTCGATGCCGATCTCACCGTCACGGAAGGGCTGAAAGGCGTCGTCGTAGATCTCCTCGAGGGTCGGCCACATGATAAACATGGTCATGAACAACGCCACACCCATCAGCACCTGAGTCGGCGGCACCTGCTGCAGCGACAACGCCCGTTTGACGAAGTCGAACACGATGGCAATCCGCAGGAAGGATGTCGTGAGGATGATGATTGACGGCGCGAGGCTGAGAACCGCCAGGATCAGCAGGAGCTGCACCGAGAGCGCCACTTCCTGACCGTTTTGCGGCTCCCGGATATTGAGATCTATGAACGGAACCTGCAGTGCCTCTTCGCCGGTCGGGACGGCCTCCCCGACGGCTGCACCTCCGGTTGCGTCGGTGTCCGCGCCGCCGTCGGCTTCCTGGGCGGCCGCCAGCGGCGCAACCAGGGCCACCGCGATCGCCAGCAGCAGGACCGTAGCGAGCTTACTTCGTTTCATTCCCCCCCCAGTTTCAAATCAGACGGCCCCCTCGGGGCCCCGTCCTAGCGCAATTTGCGAAGCCGCTCCTTCTGAGACTCGAAAAATGACGACGGCGCGCCGCCGCTTATGCCGGAGCTTCCGGTTGCCGAGCCGCGCGTCCGGGTGTTTCCGGAACCGGATTCGGTCGCACCGTTTCCGGCACGGTTGCTCTCGTCGCCGTGTCCGGATTCGTTCCGTCCCCCGCCGCCGTGGCCCCCACCGTGGAAGAATCCCGAGAGCATGTCGGCAAAGTTTCCACCCCGCTCGGTGGTCGTGGTGGATGCCTTCAGCCTCAGCTCGTCCAGGCTCTCCTGATCGGAGATCTCCGAGACCAGCGTGATGGAATCGTCGCCGACGCCGATGAGAAACACCTGCCGGCCGACCTCTACCAGATGGAGTGCCTTGTTCCCCGGCAGACCGTGGCTTCCCAGCACCCGAATCATCGGGCTGTTCTCAAAGCGTCCGCCCGATGCGCGCTTTAGCAGGTAAAAGACGACGTAGATGATCGCAATGACGATACCGAGCACGATAACCATCCGCACGAAGTCCCAGACTCCGAACGAGTTGATGGAACCCGGCTGCGCGCCCGCCTCCTCGCCGTTTTCCTCGGCGTCATCACCGAAGGTCAGGCTACGCTCGTCGACCGGCTCGTCCTCGGACGTAGCGGTGTCCGCCGCCTCGCCCGTCTCACCCGACTGGGCAAGGGCAAGCGGCAGCAGACATACCATGAGTATGATGAAAATGGTTGTGCGTTTGATCGTTCCCCTCCCAAGGACGCGGCCCTACCTGCCGCTGAATTCACCTGTCGCCGTGCGGTTCGTCCGTTCAGGTCATGTTGCTGACACGCTCCATCGGCGATACGATCTCGGTGACGCGGACACCGAAGTTCTCATCGATGACCACGACCTCACCCTTGGCGATGAGCTTGTGGTTCACGAGGATGTCCACCGGCTCACCTGCCAGCTTATCGAGCTCGATGATGGTGCCTTCGCCCATCCCGAGAATCTCCTTGATCAGCTTCCTGGTACGTCCGAGCTCGACGGTCATCTCCATGTAGACGTCCATGAGAAGGCTGATATTGCCCTGCTCGCCCTGGACGCTCTGAGACTGAAAGCTCGGGAATTGCACCGACTGCACGCTCGGGCCCTGACCACCGCCACCCATCATGGGCTGGCCGCCGCCCTGCTGCTGGGCGAATGCCGGTTGGCCCCCGCCGCCCGCGGCTGCCATCCCTGAGAATCCGCCCTGCATGCCCCCCGCCTGCTGCGCCTGTGGCGCCTGCTGCTGGGCCTGGCCCGCACCGGCAACTGCCTGCACGACTTCCGGGGCATAGAGCTCGACAATGTCGCCGACCTTCGTCCCTTCCACGTTCAGGCCGTAGGTCAACTTGACGAAACTGCCCGCAGGCGTCTGCACCTGATCGCTGGAAATCTGCCGCCCCGCCGGCGGACCGGTGAGCACGGTCGTCCCCGTCTTCTCACCCAGCGCAGTCACGATGGGACCCGAAACCTGCGAAAACGCCTCCTGAAGGGCGTTAACCGCCGCATCATCGAGCTCGACGCCCTCCTGCCCCATCATCGGGCCGGCAATGGCGAGCGCAACATCTTCGGGCACCACGTAGAGGTGCCCCCCGACGACGCCGTCGGTGAGATCCAGCTGTATTTCGACAACCTGGTCGGGCAGCCCCTGAGAGACGGAGCTCTCGTCGGACAGCACGGCCTGCGGACCCTCGAGCGAAACCTGCTGGTTCAGCAGCATCGAGAGGTTCGACTTCTGCGACTCAACAGTACTTGCGATGATCTGCCTGAAACGCTCTACGTCGGCGTCGGAGATGGAGGCCCCGCCTCCCGGCGCAGCTCCGCCGCCACCGCCGAAGTCCATATCGCCGCTTCCCTGCAGTAGAGCATCAATTTCGTCCTGAGAAAGAGATCCGTCACTCATTCTCACTCTCCTTCTTCGGCGGCAAGCTCTTCGAACTCTTCCTGCTCGATATCCTCGAGCTGATTAATGATCTGAACGGCCAGTTTGTTGCCGATCTGACCGGGCTTGCACAGAAATTTTCGTCGGTTTCCGATCTTCAGCACCATCGGATCGTTCACCCGCGTGTTCTGCAGGCGTACCACGTCCCCCACCTGCAGCGAGAGCACGTCCCGCACGGTCAGGTCCATCGCGCCGATCTCCGCAACCATCGTCAACTCGGTGGACGAGAGGCGCTCGCGCAGGATATTCAGGTTCTCCGTCGTCGCCCCGCGACGAACCGAGGAGTACCAGTACTGCGCCGAGAGCTTGGAGATAATCGGCTCGATGGTAAGATAGGGGATACAGAAGTTCATCATGCCCTCGACCTCACCGACTTTCGTCTCGAGGGTCACGAGCACTACCATCTCGGTCGGCGGAACGATCTGGGCGAACTGCGGCGTCGTCTCGATCTGGCCCAGCCGTGGCCGGAGGTCGATGACCTGGCTCCAGGCCTCACGCATGTTGCCGAGGATGCGCACGATGATGTTCTCCATGACCGAGGTCTCGATATCGGTGAGCTCCCGGTCGAGCTTGGCTTCATCGCCGGGGCCTCCGAAGAGACGATCAATAACAGAGAAGGTGATGGCGGGGTCGATCTCGAAGATCGCCGAGCCCTTGAGGGGATCCATGTTGATGACTGCGAGGGTCGCGGGACTGGGAATGGAACGAATGAACTCTTCGTAGGTGAGCTGATCCACCGAGGCCACGTGGACCGTCACGATGGACCGAAGCTGCGCGCTCAGACTGGTAGTCGTCAGTCGCGCGAAGGTCTCGTGCATGATGGAGACGGTTCTTATCTGTTCCTTGGAGAACTTGTCGGGCCGCTTGAAGTCATAGATCTTGATCTTGCGTTGATCAGCGGGCCTACTGACTTCCTCGGTCTCGACATCTCCGGACGTGATCGCAGTTAGAAGCTGATCAATCTCGTCCTGAGAGAGAACCTCGGTCATTGATTAAATTTCCCCTCCTATCTGCAATTCTCTCACACACCAAGAGAAATTGCAACCTGCTCCTAGAAGTCAACCACCGTATATCGGTTGAAGGCGACGGTCTCGATCTGCCCGCTGGTGATCATGTCGTTGATCCGCCGGCGCAACTCTTCTTTCACGCGTTCGCGGTTCTCCTGACCCGTGAGCTCCGACTCCTGTTTGTTGCTGAAGTACAGCGCCACCTCCTCTTTGAGGAGAATCTGGCGCTGGATGAGCTCGCTCTGCAGCTGCTTGTTCTCACCCTCGTAGCCGAGCCACGGCTCCACGATGAAGGTCTTTCGCACCTCGTCGGCGGTCTGACCTCGGACCTCTCCGATCTGTGAGTACCACTGCAGCAGCGGCGGCGCGACCTGGTACTCCTCGCTCTGAGGAATCTGCGTCTGGGTCGCGGACCCCGTCCCCATGATACGCATGGTAAGGACGACCACCGTAACGATGAATATGATCGCACCGATGACGATCCCCGCCCACTTGAGAATCTCTATGATAAGTCCCGAGAAGAATCCGCCGCTCTTTTGCCCCGCAGCTTGCTCTTCGGCTTCCAGCTCTTCATCGTTTCCGAGCAGATCGTCGGACATGGCTTGGTCTCCTCTTACAGGTGTCCTTCAGTCAGGATGATCACATCGACCCGTCGATTATATGCGCGGCCCTCGGCAGTGTCGTTACTCACAAGCGGAACGGTGTCGGCGACGCCCATAACCTGGAACCGCTCCTCTGGAACCCCGTAGTCACGCAGCAGGCGCAGAACGCTCAACGAACGCGCGGTGGACAGCTCCCAGTTCGTCTCCCACTCTCCTCCGGGGTCAGTCGGGATGTCGTCGGTATGCCCCTCGATCCGGAACTTGCGGTCGGCGACCGCATCAGATTGGAGGAGCTCCGAAAGCTTTATGAAGACATCGCGCGAGGCCTCTATGTTCAGGTCCGCACTTGCCGTCTCGAAGAAGGCATCGGAGGCCAGCGAGACCACGAGACCGCGCTCGTCCTGGGTGATGCGGACCTCGTTACTGCGAACCTCCGGCTCGAAGATGCTCACGGCCTGCCGCCGAGCCTCGTCGAGAGCTCTGCCGCGCTGCACCGACGGCAGCGACTCGATGGTGTTCCCGAGCTCGGCGAGGCGTCCCTCGGAGAGCGTTACGCCCCCTTCGAGGTTGCCCAGACCGGGAAAAGCGGCGAGCACCAGCTGAAGCCGGTATCCGTCAATCTCAGCGGTGGTATAGAGCAGGACGAAGAAGGTAAGGAGCAGCGTGACCATGTCCCCGTAGGTAAGCAGCCAGTCGGCTGCTCCCTCGGGAGGACACTTCTTTTTTCTTCTGCCGCCTGCCATAGGCTACTCCAGCTCGCTCTGAAGTCCGGTGCGATCCGCCGGAGGAAGGAATGCGATAAGCTTCTCACCGAGCGTGCGGGGATTGTCTCCTGACTGAATCGAGAGCACTCCCTCAACGATGATTTCCTTGGCCCGCGTCTCTTCCTTGTCCAGGCCTTCGAGCTTGCTTCTCAGGGGAATCAGTACCAGATTGGCGAAAATGGCTCCGTACATGGTCGTGATGAGTGCCAGGGCCATGCCCGAGCCGATCGCGGCGGAGTCGCCACCGAGGTTCGCAAGCATTGCGATGAGTCCGGTGAGCGTTCCGATCATGCCGAAGGCCGGCGCGATCTTGCCCCAGTCATCGAAAATCTTGATACCGGTGCCGTGACGATCCTGCAGCTGTTCCAGGTCATTGTACAGGATGTTCTTGATGATTTCCGGGTCCGTCCCGTCGACCACGAGGCGGATACCCTTGCGCATGAACTCGTCCTCGATTGTCTCGAGGTCGTCTTCGAGGGCCAGAAGCCCCTCTTTTCGCGCTTTGTCGGAGAAGCGCACCAGCTCTTCGATGATGCGCTGCTCCTGCCAGTCGGGAACACGGAGGGCATTCCGCACATAACGCATGATGCCGAGCATCCGCGTCAGCGGATTCGCCACCATCATCGCGGCAAAGGAGCCGAAGAGAACGACCAGGACCGACGGGAGGTTCAGATACGACGCCAGACTCCCGCCCGAGGTGATGATGGACATGCCGATCATTATGAATCCGACGGAAACGCCGATTATCGTGCCGTAATCCATAGATCACCTACTCCTCGTTCTTGAAGGCCCCGATGCGAGCCCGGTACTCAACGATCCGATCAATGACGGACTGGTGATCCTCCTGGATCACCAGTCGCTTTCCCGACAGCATTGTCAGTGTCGTATCGGGGTTCTTTTCCATGTATTCGATCTGATGGGGATTCACATAGTATTCCTTCCCATCCAGCCGCGTAACCTTAATCATCTATCGCGGTTTCCCTATCGCTTCAGCGTGAGCAACTCCTGCAGCATCTGGTCGGAGGTGGTGATTGTTCTGGAATTGGCCTGGAATCCACGCTGGGTGACGATCATATCGGTGAACTGTTCCGCGAGGTCGACGTTGCTCATCTCGAGAGTTCCCGAGATAACCTTGCCCTTCCCCGCTACTCCGGATGCCGCTACATCGGCCAGCCCGGAGTTGTTGGTCTCAACATAATTGTTTTCTCCAGCTTTCTCAAGCCCTCCAGGATTAATGAATGAGGCGAGAGCTACCTGGCCCAGGGGTCGGGTGGTTCCGTTGGAGAATATACCGGTGATGGTGCCGGACTGGTCAATACGGTAGTCCTCGAGGTATCCCATGCCGTAGCCGTCCTGGCTGAACACCTTGGTTGAGCTCTGCGAGGCATACTGCGTCATGGAGTCAACGAATGCGCCGACCTCTCCGAGGTTCAGGTTGAAGGTCTGGGTCTGGGGTCCCTGAGGAAGCCCCGTATCCTCGTCCACCGGTACCTGGGCATCCGGCACCTGAAACGTGACGTCGATCGACAGCTCACCCTCATCCACGAGTCCGCCCTGCGCATTGGAAACCTGTTGAATCGTGCCGTCATTGGCGAAGTCGACAAGGAACGTCTGATTGTCGGCACTGTCGACGCCACCGACCGCGACGGCCTGATTCGGCTGTGCGTCGAGCTCGGGGTTGATCTGGACGTCCGCCTGCCACTGATTCGGTACGTCCTCAACCTTTGTGAAGTCGATCCGCATGGTATGCGTGTTACCGAAGGAGTCGTAGATGTCGTACTCCACCGTCCAGGTGCCGTCCTGGATTTCGGCTTCGGTGGCGTTCTCCGGAATCACCGGGGTGTTCTTGTTGAGATTACTCGCCAGAAGCACCTCGGTGGTCTCCTGCGCGGGATCCTTGCTTCCAACCGGAATGTTCAGATCCTGCACGGATTCGGAGGTGTTGATGAGCGTCTGTCCGTCCTCCGTTTGTGCCTGCCATCCCTGAACCCGCATACCGTTCGCAGGGTTGACCAGCATACCTTCTTCGTCGAGGCCGAAACTGCCGTCGCGGGTATAGAGCTGCTGATCCCCGTCGCGCAGCACAAAGAAACCCGCGCCCTGGAGTGCCACGTCGCTCTTCACGCCCGTCGTCTGGAGGGACCCCTGGGTGTGGATGGTATCGACGGAAGCAACCTGCATGCCGAGCCCGACCTGCTTCGGGTTCACACCACCGATCTCTTCACGCGGACGTGCGGCTCCCTGAATCATCTGGGAGATCATGTCCTGGAACTGCACGCGGCCTTTCTTGAACCCGGTTGTGTTGACGTTCGATACGTTGTTACCGATGACGTCCATTCGGGTCTGATGATTCTGCAGGCCGGAAACACCGGCGTAAAGCGACCGCATCATGGCTGTGCCCCCTCTTCGTAGATTCTCTGTACGGTGTCGTAGTCGTAATAGGTGCCGTCGATGTTGATCTGGGGATACTCACCGAAGGTCACGTCCTGAACGCGCCCGCTCACCACGGAGGTGCCGGTGTTAACGTCGACCGTCTTACCCAGCAGATCTCCCGCCTGACCGGCCGAAAGGAGTTGCCCGACTTTGGCGAACTCGCCGGACATATTCGTCATCTGCTCGAGGGCCGAGAACTGAGCCATCTGCGCGATGAACTCCTTGTCTTCCATGGGCGAGGTCGGGTCCTGATTCTGCAGCTGCGTGAGAAGCAGTTTCAGAAACTCATCCTTGCCCATTTCCTGTTTCGACTCGCGCCCGCCTGCAACACTCTTGTTGAAAGACTCCACCTGAGCCTCGAGTCTCGCGAGAGCGTCGCCTGAAAGCATGTTGGAAAGCTCCATGTTCTTTCCGCTCCTCCTATGCCAGCTAGGCCAGCAGATTTACCAGCCGGGTATCCAGTTCTATTTCGGTCATGCGGGGAACACTCTCTTCGAGTGCCTGCACCGCTCGTGTATCCCTGCTTCGCGACGCGTCCTGATCGGCACGGCCTTCACCGCGCTCCTCCACCGAAACTTCCAGTTCGCCGGTTTCGAGCCCGCTCTCCCGGAAGGCACGCTGCAGGTCTTCGATCGTCTGTTCGAAGGCATCGCGAACACTAGAATTCTCGACAATTATCCGTCCGCCTATATGGTTATCCTGCAGATGAAGCTGAACACGCACGCTTCCCATCGATTCCGGCTTCAAATGCAGCCGAATCTCGCCGCCGCGCTCCCCTCGCAGGATAAGCCGGGCATGCTTTACGATTTCCGGATGTGACTCGCGCAACTGCCGCGTCAACCCCGGGTCGCCACCGAGCTTCCGGGAAAAACCGGTCTGCCGGCCCGACTCCCGACCGCTGTCTGCTTCGGCTATCATCCGCTCGAAACCGGACTGACCGCCGCGACCACCGTCTCTGCCGCCGCCGTCATCGGCCGTCCGGGACTGCGTCTGCGACTGGAGCTGGCCCTGCTTTGCGCCGCCCCCGTCGGAACCGCCGGAATCGCGGTCTGATGCGCCGCGATCACCGCTTCCGGACTCCCGTGCGGCACGTCGCGCGCGCTCGGCACCGCCGACGGCCTCACCGGTTCTCGGGCCATCTTCCTGTGTCCCGTCGGACTTGCCCCCGCGGCCGGCCGACGCCTTTGCGTTTCGGTCCGCCTGGCTCCGGTCCGCGGCACGAGAGTCGGCCGCCGCCGCCGACTCTGCGTCTCCGTCATCTTTCGCCTCGCCCTCGGTCCGGGCGTGGTCTGCGGCGTCTTCGTCTGCGCCCGCATCGGCGCCTTCATCCGTTTCGGCGTTCGCTTCGCCCCGGTCTCCCGTCCTCGACTCCGCGTCCGCATGCTGCGCTGACCGCGCATCGGCACCCTTTCCGTCGTCGCTCTTTCCGTCGTCGCCTTCGCCGTCGGCGCCCGCGTTCTCGGTACCCTTACCGTTGGCACCCTTGGCGTCCTCGTCCTTGCCGTCGGTACCTTCACCGTCGGCGCCGCGAGTGCCGCCACTCTCGGACTCGGAGTCTGCCCCGGTACGGGCGGCGGCGGCAGCCTTCCCGGCCTTATCGCCATCTGAGTCGTCGCTGTCTTCGGTATCGTCTTTGTCGCGATTCTCTTCGGTCTGTTTCTCACCGGAGGCCGACCGTGAAGCCGCTTCACTGTCCTCTGCCGCTGCGGACTGCTCGGACTGCTCGGAGTCGGCGGAGGAGGCGGCCTCCTTTTCTGGCTCTGCGGCTTCTGCCTCTGCCGCAGAGGAGGAAGACTCGTCTTCACCCCGCGGGGTGTGCTCTCCCGAGGAGGATTCCGTCTTCGTGCCGGGCTCCGGGCGGGAAGCAGCAGCGGCCGCTTCGTCCGACGCTCTCTCGGCGTCCCGGTTCGCAGCTTCACGAGCCGCATCCGCGGCCTCACGGGCACGACGATCCGCGGCTTCGCGGGCGTCCCGCTCGGCGGCGTCCGCCGCCGCCCGGTCGGCCATCCGCTGGTCGGCCATCCGCTGGTCGGCCATCCGCTGGTCGGCCACACGGTCGTCTGGGCGTGCGAGGTCCCGGGATACTGCCCTGTTGAAGACGTCTTCGAATCTGGACGGTTCGGAGAAGGTTCTTGCTGCCCGGGAAAGCGGCCCGTCGCCGAGCGAGAGGTCGCGGGCGGGGCGACCGGCACCCGGCAGCCCCATTCCCGGCTTCATGAGCTCAGGCCGGTTCTCGCTCCGGGAGGAGGAAGAGTCTACAATGTCCGCAAAGTGCGCCGTCATTCATCCCTCATTCACTCCTGCGGCTTTATGGTCATCTTGCGATGCAAGGTGGCGGCGCGTTCCGGCGGCAGTTCTGCAAGCCAGACCGACACCAGGGAAAGCTCTCCCGCCTCTTGCGCAAGCTCCTCAGTCACCCGCAGGGTGTCTATCAGCAGTTGATCGTCGTAGCCCTCGAGGATCTCAACCGCATCCTCGGGGCGCATGCTTGTCAACGTCTGCACGTTTTGAACAAGCATCGCTCTTCTATTTTCGAACTGCTGGACCCTTTGATTGAGGGAATTCTCCTGCTCGGCGAGTTCTTGCTCTCTCGCGTCCAGTTCCTGACGTCGTGCTTCGAGCTCCTGCTCGAGCTCATCGAGCTCATTCCGGCGCTGGTCGAGCTCGTCGGCGAGCCGGGCAACGGCGGTTTCCCGCTTCTCCAGGCGTGCACGACTGAGCAGCGCTGCGTCCTCGGGCTCCGGCACCTCCTCCGCGGCCTCGACGCCGACCAGGCGCAGGACCGGTGAGAGCAGGCGGGTCGCATCGATGATGCCGAGGTAATCGAACCAGACGGTTCCGCCTGCAAGCAGAAGCACAACGAGAAGCGTCAACGCAAAGATGCGCGGACCCGGACCGAATCGTCTGTAATCAGGCATCGCCGCCCTCCTGCTCATGCCGGCGGATGCTCATCTGTCCACCGATATCATCGAGCTCGCGCCCTTCGGCGCGTCGCTGCTCCCTGTAGTACTCGTCGGATCGCCTGGTCTTGAGATTATCGAGTACCTTCCGCTGCTTCATTGCCTCGCGGTACTCGGTCTGCGCCGCATCGAGCTCCCCGGCCTTCTCGACCCGCCGTGACTCCACTTCCCGCGACCGGGTCTCGAGATAGTTTATGTAGGCGCTCTGAGCAATACGATAGTTGATGTCGGCCCGGCTCGCCGGGTCGCCGAGACGGAAGGTCGCCTCCCGTTCCTGTGTGAGGCGGCCGAGCTCACCCTGCAGCTGGGAGTACTCACCGGAGACGCGGGCGAGCTTCTGCTCGGCCTGGTCCTCGGTGTGCCTGCGCAGGCTCAGAATGCGCTCGAGGCGGAAATCGAACCTACGCATCGGCGGACCCCTCCGGGGTTACCGCGCCCGGTGTCTCCCCCGCTGCGGCGTTCGCCGCGCCGTCGCCGCGTTCGGCGCCGCCTGCCTCGACCTGCGGATAGCCCGCAATGCGGAACAGGGACGCCTCGGTATCGACGATCGGCGCCTTCTCATCGACGCGCTGACGCAGAAAGGCGTTTATCTGGGGCATCTTATCGATGGACTCGTCCACCTCGCGGTTGCTGCCGCGCTGATATGCACCGACGTTTATGAGGTCCTCGCTCTCGGAGTAGGTCGCCATCATGCGTCGTGTGTAGCTCGCCGCCTCCTGCACCGCCGGCCGCTGCACCTTGGTTGCCAGCCGCGAGACCGAGGCCAGGACATCCACTGCCGGGTAGTGCGAGCGCTGCGCGAGTCGGCGGCTGAGGACGATATGCCCGTCGAGGATACCGCGGACTGCGTCCGATATCGGCTCGTCCATGTCGTCGCCTTCGACGAGAATGCTGAAGAACCCCGTGATGGTCCCGCGGTCGGAGGTGCCGCAGCGCTCGAGAAGACGGGGCAGGAGCGAGAACACCGACGGCGGAAACCCTCGTGTCGCCGGCGGCTCGCCCGCGGCAAGGCCGATCTCTCGTTGGGCCCGAGCAAAGCGTGTCACCGAGTCGAAGAGCAGCATCACGTTCTTCCCGCGTTCGCGAAAGTACTCGGCAACCGACATGGCCACAAATGCGCCGCGCAGGCGTGCAAGGGGCGGCGTATTGGAGGTCGACACGACGACCACCGAACGCTTCAACCCCTCCATGCCGAGGTCGCTCCTGATGAACTCTTTCACCTCGCGGGTCCGCTCACCGATGAGGGCGATCACATTCACATCAGCCTCGGTATTTCGTGCGATCATGCCGATGAGCGTGGACTTCCCCACGCCGCTTCCCGAGAATATGCCGAGGCGCTGCCCCTTGCCGGCGGCAATGAGTCCGTCGATGGAACGGATCCCCGTGACGATCTGACTGTTGATGGTTTCCCGCTCGAGCACGTCGGGCGGTGTATTGAAGATGGACTGAAAATCGGCCGAGCCGATATCACCCTTTCCGTCGATGGGTCGCCCGCGACCGTCGAGCACGCGCCCGAGCAGTTTGTCGGAGACCGGCACCGCGAGGGTTTCCCCGGTGCCCACCACGGGCGCACCGACCTCGATCCCGTCGGTCTCGGTAAAGGGCATGAGATCGACATGGCGGCCGTGCACGCCGACGACCTCCGCCCACACGGTCAACTCCCCGCGGGGTATGACGATACGGCAGAGCTCGCCCACGAAGGCCTGAGGGCCGAGACTGCGAATAAGCAGCCCCTGCACGCGCTCCACCCGACCGATCTGTTTGATGGTGTCGGTCTTCTCGATGACCGTCTGGTATTTGTCGAATGGTCCCAAAGGGTCCCCCCTGCCCTTTGCCGTCCGGGCCGGCGCCCCGCAACTACCGCGGCGCCCGGCGAGCCGGACCCGTCACTCCTGCATCTTCGGGTTGGACTTTATCGGTGCAAGCTCCACGATGCGATCCTCTATCTCCCGAAGTTGCGAGCTGATGCGGGCATCTATCTGCCCGAAGTCGGTCTCGATAATGGCGCCGCCGACGTCGACGGTGGAGTCCTCGGCGACGGTGATGTTCCCGGCGCGCTCGACCATCTTCGTGATTTCCTCGGTGTGCGAGCTCACCATCTTCAGATCCTGGAAGTTCACACGGATAACCACATCCGACTTCTGCTTGAGCTTCTGCAACGCCTGAACGACGTTGTTTACCACTACGTTCTTCTGGTTCTCGCTGATGACCTTGACCACCTTTTTCGCGATCTCGAGCACCAGATGAACGATCTGCGATTCCGATTCTTCGATAATCTCGTTGCGCCGCTCGATGGCCTTGTTGAGGATGACGTGGACCCGGTCCACAAGACGGTTCACCTCCGCCTCGCCGGAGGCAAAGCCCTTCTCCTCGCCCTTCTCGACGCCCCGGTCGTAGGCCTCTTTCTCGACCGTGTCGGCCTTTTCCTGAGCCTCGCTGACGATGCGCTCGGCCTCTGCCTGCGCCTCGCTCTTGATGCGTTCGGCCTCTTCTTCGGCCTCCTGCTTGATGGTCGCAGCCTGGTCGTTCTTGGACTTCACCTCCTCGAAGGCCTGGTTCTCGGCCTCCTTCACGATGCGGTCAGCCTCCTCGCGGGCCTCCTGGATCAGCTGCTCACGCTCGGCGTCCCACTTCTCGCGGAACTCTTCGGCCTCGCGACGGATGTCCTCGACCGTGGGTCCGGTGTACTCCTCCACCTCTTCGGTGTCGACCGGCTGCGGTGCCTCCGGCGGAGACTCCGGGCCCTGAATGAAGAGTTTCCCGCCTGCGACCTGCACTTCCCCCGCTCGAAAGACATTCTTTGCCACGCCTTACCCCTCCAGTGCTAGACGACCAGCTCGTCCTCGCCGGCACGGGCCACGACGATCTCGCCCTGCTCTTCGAGCTTGCGAATGATGGATACGATCCGCTGCTGAGACTCCTCCACGTCTTTCACGCGGATGGGTCCCATGTACTCCATGTCCTCTTTCAGCAGCGTCGCTGCGCGCTTGGACATGTTGCGGAAGATCTTGTCCTGTACCTCGGTGTCCACCGACTTGAGCGCCTTGGCGAGCTCGGTCGTGTCGACCTCCCGCAGCACCTTCTGAATCGCCCGGTCGTCGAGCATCACGATATCTTCGAAGACGAACATGCGCTTCTTGATCTCTTCGGCGAGCTCCGGGTCCTCTTCCTCGAGGGACTCGATGATGCTCTTCTCCGTGGAGCGGTCGACGAGGTTGAGGATCTCGACGATGCTCTCCACGCCGCCGGCCGTGGTGTAATCCTCCGAAGACAGCGTCGACAGCTTCTTCTCGAGCACGCGCTCTACCTCCCGGAGGATCTCCGGCGAGGTACGATCCATGGTCGAGATGCGCTTTGCCACATCAGACTGTATCTCGTGCGGGAGATTCTTCAGAATGACCGATGCCTTGTTCGGCTCGAGATAGGCGAGAATCAGCGCGATGGTCTGCGGATGCTCGCGCTGTATGAAGTTCAACAGATGCGTCGGGTCGGTCCGACGAATGAAATCAAAGGGCCGAACCTGCAGACTCGAGGTGAGGCGGTTTATGATATCAACCGCCTTCTGCGATCCGAGCGACTTCTCGAGGAGCTCGCGGGCATAGTCGATACCGCCGGTGGTGATGAAGTCCTGAGCCATCATCAGCTCCTGGAACTCCTGCAACACCCGGTCGCGGTCCTCGGGCTCGATATTCTCGAGGCGGGCGATCTCGAAGGTCAGCGACTCTATTTCATCCTCACGCAGATGCTTGAAGATCTCCGAAGAAATGTCCGAGCCGAGGGTGACGAGAAAGATGGCCGCCTTCTGCCTGCCGGTGAGCTCTTTGCGATGTGTGGATCCTCTTCTTGCGGATCCCTGGGGTGCGGCGCCTGCCGCCCCACCGCCTGCCGGTGCCTGAGACCGTGCCATACACTACTCCTCCATCAGCCAGGTACGAATGAGCTGCGCAACGTCCTCCGGATGCTCCCGCGCCATATTGATGGCATTCTCCTGAAGCTCCATCCTGGCCCGTTCCTCCACCGACATCTCCACTTCTTCGCCCTCTTCCTCGGCGCTGCGCAGTGCCTGCTCGCGCATGGCCTGATGCTGCCGGGCGAGCTCCTCTTCGCGGAGCCGGCGCCGGCGCTCGATTTCGCGCGAAATCAGGCGGAAGACGATAAAGGCCAGAAGGAGAGCCGCAAGTCCGATCAGCGAATAGAGCACGATCATCTGAATCTGCTGCCGTCGTCTCACGGCCGCGTCCTCTTCCTCGTGCTCGTCGCTTCGATCGAACTGTACGTGCCGCACGGTGACTGAATCGCCGCGCTGCTGACTGAATCCGACCGCATCCTGCAGCAGATCCTCGGCTTTCGCGAGGTCCTCCTCGCCGATGGGTATGTATTCCCGGGCTATGCTGCCGTCGGGATTAATAACAACTTCTCCATTATCATTATACTGCCACCGCCATATACCGTCCAGCGCGACGCTCGCGGTGACCCGATCGACCCGCGGACTGCCTTCTTCCTGGGTTGTTTTGGTGTTCACCTCGTTGTTGACCCGCTCCTCGTTGTTCGAGTAGCGCGCCATGAGGTCCTGCAGGTCCTTGTAGGCCGGCGGCGTCTGACCCTCCTGCCCCGGAGGACCTTCGGGATTGAAGCCGGTGCCCTCGTAGTTCTCGGTGACGGTCTCGGTCGACCGCGGAATGGAGAGCACGAACTCGCGCTCATCGAAGGGGGTACGCGGATCGTCCTCTCTGGTGACGATGGGGAAGTGCTCGGTGGTCTCCGAGGTGCGCTTTCCCATGTCGAGGTCGACATCGATGTTGACGACCTCTACGCGGTCCTCACCATAGATCTGACCCAGCGCCTCACGGATACCGTCTATGTAGCGCTGCTCTACCTCTCGCTTGACCTCGAGCTCACGCTCCCGCAGGGTGAGCTCGTCGACCAGTGTGAGATTCTCGAAGTCGTTCAGCACAACCCCGGTGCGGTCGCTGATGGTGATGTTCTCGGGAGTCAGCCCCTCGACGGCAAACCGGATGAGCCGCTGAATACCCTCGACCTTCTGCCGGTTCTCGCGGATGTCGCTTCCGGGCTTGGGGGAGAGGATGACCGAGGCGGTTACCGGATCCTGCTCCTCTTCGAAGAGCTCCTGCTCGGGGATGACGAGGTTGACACTGGCCGAGTCCACGTCATCGAGGGCCTCGATGTGCTGCTCGAGCTGACGTGTTATGGAGCGCTGGAGGTTGACGTTCCGCTCGAAGTCGGTTTGCGTCCACCGCTCCATGTCGAAGAGCTCCCAGGGATCGGTCTGCTGGGGAATGAGATCGTATCGGGTCAGGATGCCTCGCGCACGGCGTGCGGTACGCTCGTCATCGACAATCACCCGCATGTCCGCCGTGATTTCGTACTCGATGCCTTCCTGATCCAGCCGCGTAGCAATCCGGTCGAGTGTCTCCTGATCCTGTACCGGACGCGTGAGCACGGGCTCCTGCGTCGGCTGTGCGCTGAAGATCACCAGCAAGACGAGACCGAGCGCGGCGCCGCCTACCACGGCAAAGAGTATCACCTTCTGAACCGTGCTCCACTTGCCCCAGAGCTCCCGGATCTGCGACACGAGTCGCTTAAGCCATTCGTTCATGTTCCCCTCCCAGGACACCTACCTATATCATCACTACCGAGCTATCGCAGTGAGGTTATCTCCCGATACCCCTGTATCACGCGGTCCACCACGTTCTTGGTGATGGAGAGCGAGAGATTCGCCTTTGCCGCCGCGATGGTCACGTCGTGCGTGTCCACCGAATCGGGGTCGATCACTGCCTGTACCGCCAGATTGGCGTGGTCTTTCTGCGCCTGATTCACATCGCCGAGGCTCGACATGAGCATCTCGTCGAAGTTCCGCTGCTGCGTCTGCGGCGGGGCATCACCGGCGCCCGCCAGATGGCGGGGGTTGGTGCGCTCGAGCCTGAACAGATCTCCCGTTACCTCTACCGGTGAAAACGTCATTTACCTACCTCCCGATATCGAGGGCGCGCTGAAACATTGTCTTCGCGCCGTTTATGACCTGCACGTTTGCCTCATAGGAGCGCGAGGCGGAGATCATGTCGACCATCTCCTCCACCACGTTCACATTCGGCATCTCAACGTACCCCTCCCTGGGTCCGGACTTGATGGCGTCAGGGTGGGTGGGGTCGTACTTGAGCTTGGGCTCCGAATCGAGATCCTTCTGGATCTCGGTGACCCGGACACCCCGTCCCACCCCGTTATCGAGTTGACCGGGAACGAAGTTGCCGCGGTAATAGGGTTGCTCCACACGCGGCCGGAAGATCACCCGGCTGCGGCGAAACGGACCGCCCTCGGTCGTCCGCGTGGTGTTCACGTTGGCGATATTGTTCGAAATCACATCCTGCCTGAGGCGCTGGGCCGTCAGGCCGGTTGCCGCCGTGTTGATGCTCGAAAACAGTCCCATATCTCATCTACCCCTTACTGTAGCACCAGGTTCAGTTGACTGAACTTCGCCCGCACCGCATCGCTCATGAGCGTATACAGCAGCTGATTGTTCAGAAGCTCCATGGATTCCTGTTCGATATCCACGTTGTTCCCGTTGTTCTTGGCCGTCGTCTGATAGTCGAGGATCCGCTGCGGACTCACATTTCTGTAGTCCACCGGTCGATCGAACGGAATGTGGCGCTCGTTTGTGAGGGCCGCCGGGAAGGCCCGGCTCGCGCGCTGCTCGGACTCGAGCGCATCGCGCAGCGACGTCTCGAAGTTGACCTCGGAGCGTTTGAAGTTCGGCGTGTCCGAGTTGGCTATGTTGTTGGCAATCACGTCCTGCCTGAGCAGGCTGACGTCCATCGATCGCTGGAGAACGTCTACGGTTCGTCCGAATGTGCTGTTCAGGAACATCTTGCTCCACTCCTCTGTCTCGAATTTCGGACGATGAAGCGGGGACGCTGAGTGTTAATCGTGATGTATGTCAACTTCGTTCCCCTCCCAGTGAACGATTCTCACCGTTCCGGGCCGCAGCCCGGCGTTGCGGCCCGCGCACGGCGGGCCTCTGATATCCTCCGCTACAGAATGTAGCGGGACAGATCCTGATCCTGAACGACGTCGCTCAGGCGCTCTTTCACATACTCGGGCGTGATCGGCACCTTCTGCCCTTTCAGGTCGGTCGCGGTAAAGGAGAGCTCCTCGAGGAGCAGCTCCATGATGGTATGAAGGCGGCGAGCACCGATGTTCTCGGTACGTGAGTTCACGTCCGCGGCGATCTCGGAGAGCTCCTGTATCGCGTCGTCGGTGAAGTCGATTTCCACGCCCTCGGTCTTGAGGAGCTCGGTATACTGCCGGATGAGCGCGTTCTGCGGCTGGGTGAGGATCCGCACGAAGTCGCCGGCTCCCAGCGCCTCGAGCTCGACCCGCAGCGGAAAGCGTCCCTGCAGCTCCGGTATGAGGTCGCTCGGTTTGGACGCGTGGAAGGCGCCGGCGGCGATGAAGAGGATGTGCGAGGTGTTCACCATGCCGTACTTCGTGTTGACGGTGCTCCCTTCCACGATGGGCAGGATGTCGCGCTGCACGCCCTCGCGGCTGACATCCACGCCGGAACGATTTTCCTTTGCCGCTATCTTGTCGATCTCGTCGATAAAGACGATTCCCATCTGCTCGACCCGCTGCTTTGCGAGGTCATTGACCCGGTCCTGGTCGACGAGCTTATCCATTTCTTCCTGGAGGATGATCTCGCGGGCGTTCCTGACCGTGGTCCGCTTTTTCTTCTTCTTTCCGCCGAAGAGATTCCCGAGGTTGCCGAGATTGAGGTCCATCTCCTCGAAATTGCTGCCCGAGAAGATCTCGATGGCCGGGAAACCGCCGCCGCCGGAGACCTGAACCTCGATCTCTTTGTCATCGAGGTCGCCTTTTCGCAGCTTCTCGCGGAACTTCTCCCGGGTGGCGCTGGAGCCGCCCGCGCCGCCGCCCGCCGCAGCACCGTCGTCGGGTGCCGGTGGCTGGAACCCGGCGGCCGGCGGCTGCCCGGCGGTGCCGCTCCCGGCGCCCGTGCTGCCGCTGCCGGCACCGCCTGCGCCCGCGCTTCCCGGGCCGCCGCCCTGCGGCTGCTGATCCCGTCCCTTCACCCCCGGCAGCAGCAGGTCGAGCAGCTGCTCCTCGGTGCGCTTCTCAGCCTCCTCGCGCACCTCCTCCTGCAGCTCGGCCTTTACGATGGAGACCGCGTTGGCTGTAAGGTCACGGATCATCGATTCCACATCGCGGCCCACGTAGCCGACTTCGGTATACTTCGTCGCCTCCACCTTGATGAAGGGCGCGCCGGTGAGCTTCGAGAGCCGGCGTGCGATCTCGGTCTTCCCGACGCCTGTCGGGCCGATCATGATGATGTTTTTCGGTGCGACCTCGTCCTTGAGCTCCTCGGGAAGACGTTGTCGCCTGACGCGGTTTCTCAGGGCAATCGCGACGGCCTTCTTGGCCTTCTCCTGCCCGATGATGAACTTGTCGAGCTCCAGGACGATTTCGGCGGGAGTCAGCTCGTGCAGGTCCCGTTTCATGACAATTCCTCCAGCACGATGTTGTCGTTGGTGTAAATGCAGATACCCGCGGCAATCTCCATCGAGCGTCGAGCAATTGCGGCGGCATCGAGGTCCGAGCCACTGAGAAGCGCGAGCGCGGCGGCGTAGGCGTACTGCCCGCCGGAGCCGATGGCAATGGCGCCCTCGTCCGGCTCGATGACATCGCCGTTCCCGGAGATGAGCAGAATGCGCTCCCTGTCGCCGACCAGCAGCAGCGCTTCTAGACGGCGCAGCATGCGGTCGGTCCGCCACTCTTTGGCG
>JAWLDL010000009.1:0-18430 GCA_041686675.1 Spirochaetia bacterium
CCAGATGCCTTCCTTCCGGGGCCTCGGTTACCGTCTCCTGCCCCGCTGGAACTTTCGGGATCCGCGGTTTCGCAAAGTGCTGCGCCAGTGGCTGCCGGTGGTGGGGACGGCTTCCATATTCACGATCAACCAGCAGGTTGCCATCCTGTTCGCAAGTGGTCTCGAGGACGGAAGCGGCTCGGCGATGACGAACGCACTGGTATTCTGGCAGCTACCCTTCGGCATATTCGGGGCGGCGATTACCACCGTGCTGTTTCCGCGGATGAGTCGGCAGGCGGCAGCGAAGGACCGCGAGGGGTTGAGTGAAACCCTGCAGTTCGGGTTCAGATACCTGGTGACGCTGCTCATCCCCTCCGCGCTGGTGCTGTCCTTGCTGGGCCGTGAAATCGTCGCCGTGGCTCTGCAGCGCGGGGCCTTCGAACCACGCTTTACCGTCCTCACGAGCGAGGTCCTCATGTACTACTCGCTTGGCCTGCTGAGCGTCGGTGCCTACAACTTCTTTCAGCGCTTCTTCTATGCAACCGACGATTTTCGTACCCCGCTCGTCGTGGCGGTCGTTACCCTGGCTCTCGACGTCGGACTGAGTCTCTGGCTCAAAGAGACGGTGCTCGGCGTGCGCGGCCTTGCCCTGGCAAACTCAATTGCCTTCACGGTCGGCCTGCTGCTCTTCCTGTACCGCAGTTCCCTGGCCCTCGGAGGGATCGATCCGGGGCGCATCCTCGTGACCCTGGGGAAGGTAATCACCGCCCTCATTCCCATAGCGGTGTTCATCCGCGTGTACCTGGGGAGGACGGGCCCGTGGTGGCAGGACGGCAGCACCTTCAGAAACCTCGGGCTGCTGGCGGTTCCCGGGGTGGCATCCATCGTTATTTGCCTCGGTATGTACTACATTCTGAGAGTGGAGGCGTTTTCAGCCTTCCTGAAAACACGGAGAAATTCATGATTTTGGCACATATGCACGATAAGGATCACCTGAACCTCCACGGCATGCACAGCATCCTCAGCGCCGTCGGCGCGACGGTGCGGACCGCGCTTGCGGTGGCCGTGAAGACGGCTGCGCGCCGCCGGCTCGCGCCACCGCCTATCCTGATGGCGATTGTAGCGGGATGGGCCCTGTTCGTCCCGTTGAACGTGTCTGCGCAGAACGCGCCGACGGAGGAGGAGGTGCCCGCCGAAACGGAAGCGCCGGCGGAAGCAGAGGCGCCGGAAGGAGAAGACGCGCCGCAGAGCGGGGACTCCTCCGCGCCCGCTGAGGCCGAAGACGATGAGGAACCACTCATTGAGCAGTGGCGGGAAACCCTTCTCTACGGTATCGACTCTCAGGTCGAGGAGCTTCTTCCGGTGCTCAGCAGCAACCGCGTCACCGAGCTCAATGACGAAGTGGAGGAGCTGCTGCAAAGCTCGTTGAACCCGCGGCTCAAGACCAAGATCTTCGAGTTCTTCATGGAGATGGATACCGACGTGGCGATCGACGAAGGGGTGGAGATCCTGGAATATCACCGTGACGAACGGCCGGAGCTGGTCCGCGCGACGCTGTCATACCTGCGGAACGGTGACTTCGAGCTTCCCCCGGAGGCTGTCGAGGCGGTTCGCCCGATTGCCGCGGACCCGTACTCCGGATTCACTGCGGAAGCTGCCCGGGTGATCGGCGAGAAGGGCGGTGAGGACGACGTGGAGGCCCTCGTCGGGGCGCTCGAAGAGGCGGTCGACGACGAGCTCCGCGGGCAGCTCATCCTTGCTCTCGGAGACATCGGGGCACCGGCCGCCCTCGACGCCCTCGTAGACATCGCGCGCAACGATGACGAGGCGCGGCTCATCCGGGGCTATGCCGCGGACGCTCTCGGCCGGATCGGAGATCCGGAGGCGCTCGACGTTCTCAAGGACATGGTCTCCGCCGAGGATGCCATAGTCCGGGCGTACGCGGTATCAGCCCTGAGCCGGTTCGACGACCCTGAGACCGAGCCCACCCTTCTGGCCGCATTGCGCGATTCGGTGTGGCGGGTGCGTCAGTTCGCCCTGCAGGGCGTGGCGCGAAACGGCATGACCGATGCCGTGCCCGCGGTCATCTACAAGGCCGAGCAGGACCCCGAGGAGCGGGTACGGTCCGAGGCATTTGCCACACTCGTTCAGCTCGGCACGGCAAAGGCCAATACCTTTGTGGAGGAGTACCTCCTCGACAGTGATAAGCCGATGAACGACCGGCTCGCGGCCGCCGCCGCGCTTATTGAGCATGATCTTTCGGGCTCGGTCAACGTACTCGAGAAAGCGGTGGAGGCTGAGTGGTCGGCGACCCAGTCGCGGCTTCTCGGGTTCATTGCCCGGGAGCTCTCCCAGAAAGAAGACGAGGCCCTCGCCGAGCTGTACTCGAAGTTCCTGACCCATTCCGAGCCCGCCGTCCAGATCTTCGGCCTCCGCGGGATCGGGCGGAATCGCGTGCTCCGGTTGAAGACGAAAGTCGAGGAGAAATCCGATGAAGGAAACCACCCGGCGGTCAGGCAGAATGCAGAAACGGTGCTCGAGCAGTTATAGTGGCACCGCGCGCCGCATGAGGACTTCCGCCGTCCGGCTACCGGCGCCGTCGCCGACCCGGTGGAACGGATCAACGAAAGCCTGAGGCCGCCTAGCTGAAGGAGGCGACCTCGATGTTCTCGACGCGGTAGTTGTACTGCCGGTCGTTAATCGTCAGCTCGAGCTCCTCACCCTCTTTGTGGTTGTAGAGCTTGCTGCCGAGCGGGGAGAGGTAGGAAATCACCGACTCCTCCGGGTTTGACTCCCACGGACCGAGCACCGTGTACTCCTCCTGCTCGCCGGAATCCTTGTTATAGAGCGTCACCTTCGTGCCGAAGGTGATGGCGGAATCGTCCACGTCTTTCGGCCGGACAATCTGTGCCCGCTCGATCTCTTCCGTCAGTCTCGCGGCCGTAGTGTTGAGCATGTCCTGCCGCTCCTTGGCGGCCTTGTACTCGGCGTTTTCCTTCAGGTCTCCGTGTTCTCGTGCCTCGGCAATCTCCTGGGAGTTCTCCGGCACCTCGACCTCGTGGATGTGCTTGAGCTGCTTCTGCTTCGCCTCGTAGCTCGACGGAGTAACGATAAGGCCGCGGCTGACGATCTCGGCCTCTGCTTCGCCGTGGAACTTGAAGTCCGGGAAACGGTCGAGGACGCGCTGCTTGATCTCGATCACCAGAGACGGGTCGAGGTCCTTGACGTCGCTTACAAGGCTGAAGAGCCGATTCACGCTGTCCTCGTCGGCGTGGCTGATGTATTCGGCGAGGTTCCCGGACTTGAACAGATAGGTGTGGATCTGCCGATTGAGCTTTCGATTGAAGCTCACGTCCCGCCTGTTGTCGATCTCCCGGGCGGTAATATCGAGCAGATGGACCATGGCGATCAGCAGCTTCTCATACTCCACCGGCAGTGACTGGAACCACTCGTCGGCGGCGCAGTGGCGAACCATCCATACGAACGGCTCGCGCATATCACGATAGTTATTGAAGATGCTGAAGAACATGTCCTTCAGGCGATCGGCGTGACCACGGGTCTCGAGATCGAAGACAATATCGCGCGAGAGGTGATAGGGAAACAGCCGCACATAATAGTCCGGCCAGTCGTCTACGTGTTGCTTGACCTGTTCGAGGAACTCGCTCTTGAGCGCGGCGTTGTCGATGCGCGAGAAAATCTCCTCGACGTTGCCGATCTGCTCGAACAGGCGGGCAAAGTCCAGCTCCACGCCAGGGTTCAGAAAGGGAAAGCGATCGGTTATCCGCTTGACCACGAGATAGCTCGCAATCACCTGCTCGTTGACCACTGCCTGAGAGCGCAGGAATCCGGCGAAGTACTCGAACATTTCCCGAAAGAGGTCTGATTCCGTCGACTCGCGCTCCTCGTCGGCAGACTGCTCGAGAAACTCATCGAGTACCTTCACCCGTCCGAAGAAATCCTTCTCGGCGCGGAACTTGTTGTACATCTTCTCGGCAAAGGTGATGGGCTGCTCGCGCACCATGAAGTAATCGGGCTTGTCGGTGAGGTTCCCGAACTCCCTGTTTGTCTTGAGGATCTGCCGCGCCTTGGTACTCCACGACGACCACTCGCGCTGCGTGAGGACGTAGGGGACGAGCTCGGCTTTGATCTTCTTCATGTCCGCTGCGTTGCCGAGGCTCTTGATGACCGTTCTGAGAGCCCACTTGGGATCGTTTTTGACCTTGTCGTGCAGCTTCTGCTTGTCCGCAATGCTCCGAAGTACCCAGATGTGGTCCCGCGGGAGAATGTCGAGGGCGCTCACCGCCATCTTGAGAGACATCTTGTGGCCGCGTTTCTTGGCGAAATCAACCACCACCGAGTCATCATCGATCTTACGGATGATACCGACGCCCCAACTGCGGTGAAACACGAAGTTCCCCGAATCGAAGGAGATGTGCTTCTCGAAATCCGCAATGGCGTCGTGGACGTTTCTCCAGCTCTGATTGAGATTCGAGATGCGGATGTACTCATCGAGATGGCTGTGGTCGGCGTACTTCTGCTTGTAGCACTCGACGATCTCCTTGCGCGCCCACGGGTTCTTGGGATCATAGCTCAGCACTCGCTTGATGATGTCGATTGCGCGGTCCCAGTTCCCCTCTTTCTTGTAGTGGGGGTAGAGGTCCTCGAGAAGCTGCACGGCGCGGTCCTCGGAGACCATTTTGGCGATCTTTCCCTCGGCATGGTCGAAGAACTCGCTGTCCTCCGGCGCATACTGAATGAGGCGATGCCAGATTTCCTTGATGTTGTTGAAGTTCTTTTTGTTGATGTAACGGTGCAGGGCCTTTTTGTAGTAATCGACGGCGTCCTCGAGCTCGCCCTCTTCCTCGCGTTTCTCGGCGAGATGACGCACGATGTCCGCCTCCTCGTAGTCCACGCGGATGAGACGCTCCCACACGTCGTACATCTTCTCGCGCTGGTTCTCGCTGTTGTATGTCTCCGCGAGTGTTCGAAGCGCGAAGCGATTCTCGCCGAAGTCGAGAATCCTGTTTGCAAGGTACTCGACGATGTTCCAGCGGTGATTGTCGGTGAAGATGTTTATCAGCATCACGAGATTGCTGTCGTCGACTGCCTGATGGCGTAGGCGGATAATACCGGAGAGGTACAGAGCAATTATGCTGTTCTTCGTGTGGTGGAGATGCTCTTCACAGAGCTCGAGTATCTCGTCTTCCAGCCCCTCGCTGATAATGCGGTCGAGAAGCTCGTCCAGCTCTTTGAAGTTGTTAACGGTATAGTTATTGAGCGTGGCTCGGGTCCATTTCTCCTGATTGAGTTGATCTGCAACCGATTGGACCAGCTCGTGCTCGGGTGCTTGCGGTTCTTGCGTCTGCTGCTCTGTCTTTTGCTCTTCCGCCATATCTCTCTCCTGTTTTAGCTGACGTAGTGGCTGTAGATCTTCTCGTTCGTGCTCCGGATCTTCAGCAGCACTTCATCTATCTTGCTTTGATCTTCCTGCGTATTCGTGTAGTGATCGATCAACCAGAAGTACCGATTGAGAAGCTTTGCACACACGATGCCGTCGGGATCCGGCTTGTCGTGATACTCGCGTTCCAGGGCGTAGATGGACTGTTTGAGCTTTCCATATTCGATGGATCTCAGCTCTCGTTTGACGGAAAACACCCCGTATAGTACTCCGTAGACCGGAAGCCACTCTTCCAGCGCCGGGCTCTCATATCCGAGCTCCCGTAGTTTGGTTATGAGCCGCCCGATCATTTCCGACTCGAGCGTCCCGATATCTACTTTCTGGGGACCGAGGAAGAAGGCCTCGCGAAAAAAGGCCTTTGCCTTGCTGATCTCGTTGACCAGGGCGTAGGAATCGGCAAGCTCGGCAAGCACGTGCGGGTCATCCGCACGGGCGCGGGCCGCCTTCGACAGAACCTCGAGGGCCTTGTCGTACTCGCCGGTCCCCTTATAGCAACGACCCCTGCGGAGGAGGATCTCCGGATCGTTACCACCCGATTCTTCAGCACTGCGCTCGAATTCCTCGAGCGCTTCGCCGAATGCGTATTGTCGAATTGCGTAGAGAAACCGTTCCGATATTTCCCCGACACGACGAACGAATGCGTTGAACAGTCTCCATTGACCGAGGAGGTACTCGCCCCGCTCGAATCCACTTGAAGCCTCCCGCGAGGAGGCATCACGATCTTTCCAGAAGTTGACGTATTTGAGCGCTGTCACGACCTCGGTATTGTCGAAGTCTACCGACAGCGCCTCTTCAAGCTTTCTTCCGGCGTCATGAAGTTCTCTGTTTTTCGTATGCTCGTAAGCCGCCCTCAGGAGACTCTCGACAGGCTCTCCGTGTGCGCCCTGCTGGTCGTGAGACATAGTCCCCTTAAATCTCTGTTTCATCTATATTAATACAGCATTCGGCCCCAGCTAGTCAACGACCGCGGGTTTGCCATAGACGGAGTCATGATTTATGATTGCGGTATCAGGTCCTCGGATCACCAGGTCGACACAGTAATAGGAGATCGGCTTTTCATGATGACGACTACTCGTGCGACGATTGCCGTCGTGCTACTGCTCGTAACGACGTCAACCCTTGCTCAGGAGCAGAATCCTGCCCGGCAGATTCTGGAAGAGGGGCTGGATGACTTTCGAAACGGCAGCTATGAGCAGGCGATGGTGACCTTCAGGGAGCTTCTTTCATCTCCCGAGTCCGACGCCTACCGGGGAGATGCGTATTTCTGGATCGGACGCTCCGCGCTTGCCGCCGGACGCCTCGAGGAGGCGGCGGAGAACCTCGAGTTCTTCATCCGGAACTACCCGGACCACCGCTTCGCCGCCGAGGCGCGGTATCAGCGGGGGCGGCTGCTGTATCTGCAGGAAGACTACCAGGAATCCATCAGAGCCCTCGAGGACTTCATCACGCGACATCGGGATTCCCGTTTCCTGCCGAACGCCTACTACTGGATCGGTGAGTCGCTGTATGCGCTCGGTCAGTTCGAGCGCTCGGCGCAGGTGTTCCGTACCGTCACCGAGGAGTATCCCGAGAGCTTTCGCGCGGAGGCCGCCGAGTATCGCCTTTCGGTTATTGACCTCAATCGACGCGAGCAATCGCTTCTGAAGCTCCTGCGCTGGAGTCATCAGGAGTACCTGAACGCTATCGATGAGTTCGAGCAGCGCGAACGCACCTATGAGGAGGCGTTGAGCGAGTATCGTGAGCGCCTGCGTCGTCTCGCCAGCGGCGATTTTCGTGCAGAGCTGGATCGTCTCAGCGAGAGAGTCTCGGAGCTCGAGGCCGAGCTCGCCGAGCGTGATCGGGAAATCCGGGATCTCAGACAGCGACTTGCAAGCCGATCGACACCGGAGAGGGCTCCCGCGAGCACCTCGGAGCGTGAGCTCGTGGAGGCAAAAGCCCGGGCCCTGGAGCTCAAGGAGTTCTACCTGAACCGGCTCGGCGACATCGAGGCGGGAGGAATGTGATGCGGCGTGTACTTCTGTTGCTCATTCTGACAAGCGTCGCCGCGTGGCAGGCCCCCGCGGTCGAGCTCACCGAGGGCCGCATCAGGCTCGTGCTGCACGAGCGCAGCGGCCGCTTCTCGCTCGATTATCGGGCCGACCTCCAGGGGGACCGCTACATTCCGCTCATCGATGATACCGACCCGCGAACCTCTGAAATCCGGATTCGAGACGGCAACGATGTGTACAGGCTCGGCAGCTCGCCGCGGTTCGACCTTCGTGTGGAGCGTCAGGCGGGCGGACGGGCAGCGTTCGTGTGGGAATCCAGCGTGCTGCGGATCACCCAGCGGTTTTCCTTCGTTACATCCACTTCCGCGCGGCTTGCCAACGGAGTGATCGTGGAGCTCATCATCGAGAACGTCTCCGAGGTCCCGCGCGAGGTCGAGGCACGATACCTCTTCGACACACACCTCGCGGAGTCCCGCCAGGCGCACTTCCAGCTTGCAGACGGGGAGCGCCTGCGCTCGGAGACTGAAGTGACTCCCTCTTCGGCCCGCTCATGGTGGGCAACCCCGGATCCCGAGCGCGAGGGTGTGGGCTTTCAGCAACTGATTGCGGGAGAGGGCATCACGAGGCCCGAGCGCGTGGTCTTTGCAAACTGGAAGCGACTGTCGGAATCAACCTACGACTATACCGTTAATACCGAGCGCACCTTCAGCCTGCTCCCATACTCCATCGACGATTCGGCGGCCGCGGTGTATTACGGTGTCGAAGAGCTCGCTCCGGGTGAGTCGCGACGAATAACCACGCTCGTCGGAAACCTCGACGCCGCGGGCTACGCGGACTATTCCGTGGCCCGCACCGAGAGCGCGGAACTCCTCGATCGCGCGAGCGATGAAGCCGCGCCGGAGCTCGATGCCCGGACTGCCCGGGAGGAACTGGTATCCGTCAATGATCTCCTCGACGAGATCGACACGCTCCTTTCTGAAGACGCGGAGCTCGACGCAGAGGACGTGGAGGTGGTCGAGGAAATCCTGCGGCAGCTCGAAAACCGCCGCGAAGCGTACGATACGCGGTAGCCACACGCCGAATGAAGACTCAGGGACTCAAGAAGGCGGAACGTCTCTTTGCCTCCGGCCGCTACTCCGAAGTCATCCATCTGCTCGAGCCGCAGGTGTTCATGTATCGGGAGCATCCCCGCTTTTACTATCTGCTCGGGATGTCGTGCCTGCAGATGGGCGACCTCGGCGGCGCATACTCATACCTCAGCAGAAGCGCGCAGCTCACTCCGGATGATACCGATTCCCTTCTGGGCCTCGCCGCGGTGCATCTGCGTCGAAACGAGACCCAGGATGCTCTCAGGCTCTGGCTGGACGTTCTGGACGTCGATCCCCGCAATTCCCAGGCCCGGCGCGGACTCGCGGCGTTGCGGGAGGCGGAGACACAGGCCGAGGTGCAGGAGCTCTTTCGAGAGGGCCGTATCAACCGAATCCTCCCGGCGAAGCCCTTTCCCGTGCACAAAGCGGCCCTGTGGGCGGGCGCCGGCGGTATCATTGCCGTCCTCGCAATCGGCCTTCTTTTTGTGCCCTGGAGTGATCTCTTCGACCGCCCGCCCGCCGAGGAGCGGCAGGGCGCCGAAGTACTGGACATCGACACCGAGGGTGAGCAGCTCATTCAGTACACCGGCGACTTCCGCTATGTTTTGACCGAAGGGGAGGTGGAACGGCTCTTTGACCGGATCCGGGATCACTTTCACGACGGCGAGGATAACCTTGCGCGGCGCTCCATAAACCGTCTGCTGCACTCGAACGCCTCGGCGGATCTCAAGGAGCGGGCGCTGCTTCTCACCGACTACCTCCGCGAGCCGGATTTCACCGATTTCGGCGCGAACTTCCCCTATCAGGAGGTCTCCGAGGAGCCCTGGCTCTACGAGGGATGCTACGTCCGGTGGCGCGGCCGCGCGGCAAATGTCAGCATCGGCGACGAGGCGATCACCTTTGACCTTCTCGTCGGATACGAGAACCAGCAGGTTCTCGAGGGCGTGGTTCCCGTGCGACTGAACTTTGCCGCCCGTATCGAGTCCGCCATGTCGGTGGAAGTCATTGCAGAAGTGATTGCGGATTCCGAGCTGACCGGCCTGCGAGGCGTTGCCGTTCGGCGAATACAGCCCGGGGGCGAGTAGTCTGCGCCGACGGGGGCGCGAGAGGAGCAGACGGGGATGAGAGCTGTCGTACAGCGTGTGGTGGACTGCAGCATCGAAGTCGAAGGCGAGTTCGTCGGCGCCATCAGCCGGGGTGCCCTGATCTATCTCGGCATCAATCCCGACGACGGTCCGCAGGAGATCACCCAGATAGCCGGAAAGGCCGCCAATCTTCGCATTTTCGAAGACGAAGACGGCGTGATGAACCGCTCCCTCCTCGACACAGGAGGCGCGGCCTGCGTGGTCTCACAGTTCACGCTCTACGGAGATACGAGAAAGGGCAGGCGGCCATCCTACAACCGCGCGGCCCCGCCGGAGGTTGCAACACCCGTATACGAGCGCTTCGTCGAGGAGCTGCGGAGTATGGGGCTCGAGGTGGCAACCGGGGTGTTCCGCGCCCACATGCAGGTGCGCTACACGAACGACGGACCGGTGACCATCCTCATCGACTCGGAGAAGGCGTTTTAGGCTGAAGTAGTGATCGTGCCTGCTCAATGACCGCCGCATCGCGGGACTCCTCGCGTATGGCGTCTGTGAGCGCCACCAGGGTGCCGTCCGGGGTCGCAGCGGCGTATGAGAAGAACGCAACGGCCTCCGCGGCAAGCTCCGGATCCTCTGTTCGTTCCGGAGCCCCGTCGCCGACCCGGTCGTTGGCCGCGGCGGCAAAGCGCGCGTGGAGGGCGACTGCCGCGGTGCGCGCGGCGGGCAGCATCTCCCGCCGCGCCTCCCCGGTGGAGGCCGCCGCCGCCCGCCACACCGCCGCCCGCAGCATGGCCGACTCGGGGCGCGGGCTGTCGGAAAGATAGTGCCGCAACAGGCCCGCATTCGCCTCGAGTGCCACAGGTCGCCGGTCCGCCGGGAGGGCGAGCATGGCGTCGAGGGCGACGCGGGTAAGAAGCTCGGCGCGCTGAGTGCCGGCATCGGGGCCAACGTGAAGGGCGCGGAGCGCTGCACCGATGTCGGCGTCGTCGCGGCGCGGCAGGGAACGGGCAACCGTGAGGGCGTCGGTGAGGGGCAGGGTGGCCAGAAGCTCGGCGATGAAGTCGTCCTGCGCCGGGCCGCTCGCCTCGGCGACATCCGCCCAGTTCCGGCCTTGTGCGGTGGCGGGGGCAGGTGCCACCGCCGCCTGGACTCCGGTAATGAGTGCCAGGGCAACAAAGAGATGGTGCGGCACGGTCCTGCGCGCTCCGGTGGACATACACCTACAGTATCGGCGCTCATATTGACCGACTGCCGGGTGGAGGTTAATATTTTCGCCGGAACCGTGAAGCACCACGCCCGTTTTACCCGTAGCATTCTGTGAAAGCTCGAACCCCTGCTATGGGAGAGGATTAGTATGGCAAAGAAAGATACCGAGACACGTGATCTCGAGAAGACCGATGAGAAAGAGCGGGCGATAGAGGCGGCCCGGCTGCAGATCGAGAAGCAGTTCGGCAAGGGCTCCCTCATGAAGATGGGCGAAGGAACCGACACGAGCGGGATCAAGGTCATTCCCAGCGGATCCATCATGATCGACGAGGCGCTCGGGCTCGGCGGGTATCCGAAGGGACGCGTCGTGGAGGTCTTCGGACCGGAGTCCTCCGGAAAGACCACCCTCGCGCTGCACGCGATTGCGGAGGCGCAGAAGATCGGCGGCATTGCCGCATTCGTCGACGCCGAGCATGCGCTCGATCCCACCTATGCCCGCGCGCTCGGGGTCAACGTGGACGAGCTCTGGGTGTCGCAGCCCGACACCGGCGAGCAGGCGCTCGAAATCGCCGAAACCCTCGTGCGATCGGGCTCGGTGGACATCATCGTGGTTGACTCGGTTGCCGCGCTCACGCCCCAGGCCGAAATAGAGGGCGATATGGGCGACTCCCACGTCGGGCTCCAGGCGCGCCTCATGAGCCAGGCACTGCGCAAGCTCACCGGCACCATCTCGAAGTCAGGCACCTGCCTCGTCTTCATCAACCAGATCCGCATGAAGATCGGGGTGATGTTCGGCAATCCCGAGACCACGACGGGCGGCAAGGCGCTCAAGTTCTATTCATCGGTCCGTGTAGAGGTCCGGCGTATCGAGACCATCACCAAGGGAACCGACGATGCCATCGGCAATCGCGTTCGCGTGAAGATCGTAAAAAACAAGGTGGCCCCGCCGTTTCGCAAGGCCGAGGTCGAGATCATGTTCGGCAAGGGAATCTCCGCCACCGGCAGCCTGCTCGACGCCGGGATAAAGTACGACGTGATCTCCAAGAGCGGCAGCTGGTATTCCTACGGAGAGGAGCGCATCGGCCAGGGGCGCGAGAACGTTAAGGACTTCCTCGAGAAGAACCCGGAGATTGCCGCCGACATCGAAGACAAGGCCCGACGCGCGATCTTCCCCGAGCGCTATGCCGCCGAGTCCCAGAGCGGATCCGCCAACGCAGGCGATGCCAAAGCCGCCGGGACCGGGGCCGGGACCGGCGACACCAAAGCGGGCTCAGCCGCCTCGGCTGGTGACTCCGGCGCCAAGCGCGGCGGCGGCAGCAAGGCGAAACCCGGCGCGGAGGCCGAGACTGCAGCGCCGTCGGCCGCAAACAGCGCTTCGGATTCCGGCGGGGATTCCGGCGGGGAGTCGGGCGAGGACGAGCTCTTCTGAGCATGCCGGAGCTCGCACGCGTTTATCTCGGGATCGGCAGTAACGTCGGAAATCGTCTCGCCAATCTCGAGTTCGCACTCGGGCGCCTCGAGAGTCTCCTCGACGATCTCCGGGTATCGCCCGTGTACGAGACGGATCCCCTCGAGTATGAGGAACAGCCGGCTTTCCTGAATGCCTGTGTGACCGGACGCTGCGCGCTCTCTCCGCTCGACCTTCTCGACGCCGCACAGCGCATAGAGACCGAAGCCGGCCGCGACCGCAGTGAGGAGATCCCCAAAGGACCGAGGCCGCTCGACATCGATGTGCTCCTCTACGGAGATCGGGTACAGGACGACAAGCGGCTGACACTCCCTCATCCCGGTCTCACCGCGCGCGCTTTCGCGCTGCGGCCGCTTCTTGACCTCGCCCCCGATATCACCGATCCGCGGACCGGCACGCGCTACGAATCGTTTCTCGAAAGGCTCGCGGGCCAGGGTATTTACCTCGCCACCGAGCAGCCGTATACTCGCGGTGGAGGACAAACCTGATCGCGGATGCCGGAACAACAGCAGGAGCAGGGGCAGCGCTTTCGAGTGAACCAGTTCGAAGGACCGCTCGACCTTCTGCTCTTCCTCATTAAGCGCTCCGAGATCGATATTCACGACATCCCCATTGCCGAGATCACGCGGCAGTACCTCGAGTACCTCGAGTGGGTGGCGAGTGTCGACCTCGATAACATCACCGACTTCTACCTCATGGCAGCCACGTTGCTGTACATCAAGTCGAGGATGCTGTTACCCGGCGAGGCGCTCGAGGATGACGAGGAAGACCCGCGACAGGAGCTGGTGGAGAAACTCATCGAGTACCAGCGCTTCAAGAAGCTCTCCCATCTGATGGACGAGAAGCAGCAGGAATCGGAATGGGTCATCGAGCGCAAGAAGAAGCAGCCGGTGCTTCCGTTTTCCGAGGACGACGACCTGTGGGTGAGCATTGATGTCTGGGACCTGTTGAAGTCTTTCTCCACCATCATGGAGGGGCTCTCCGACGAGCGGGTGTTCGACCTCTACGAAGAGGTGTCGGTAAACGAGAAGCTCAGCCTCATCGAGGAGTTCCTCGAGAGCAAGGGTGAGTTCCTGTTTACCGACCTCATTCAGCAGCGGGAGTCCATCATGGACGTCGTCTGCGCGTTTCTCGCCGTGCTCGAGGCGGTAAAGTCCCGCAGGATCCGGCTGATGCAGAATCGCATGTTCGGAGATATTCGTATTCGCTCATGGAATTGACGCAGGAAAAGGCACTGATTGAAGCTATTCTCTATCTCGAGTCGGAACCGGTCGACGAGCGCCGCCTTTCGACGGTGAGCGGCCTCTCGCGAGAGGTGGTCAGGCGTGTTCTTGCCGCCCTCGAAGAGGACTACGCGGGCGAGCATCGGGGAATCGAGCTCACTCGACTCGAGGACGGGGTGGGGCTTGCACCCAAGCGCGCCTTATGGGAGCATCTGAAGGACCACTACGGCAAGCGTCGCGACGCGCGGCTGTCCAAAGCGGCACTCGAGACATTGTCGATCGTGGCGTACGCGCAGCCCATCACCCGGGGGGAGATCGAGAACCTGCGGGGCGTATCAGCCGACAATATGATCCGGCTGCTTCTCCAGCGCGGCCTCATCAAGGAAACGGGACGCAAGGACGCGCCCGGCAAACCCGTGCAGTACGGAACGACGCGCGAGTTTCTCAAACAATTTCACCTCCAGAGCATCGCGGAGCTTCCGCGGCTCGATGAGGTTGAAGAGGACAGGTTCAGACTCGATGGCTAAACCCGCAGGCGGCAAACGATCATACGACTGGCCCATGCGTCTGCACGTTTTCCTTGCCAGAAGCGGAATCGCCTCGCGGCGAAAGAGCGAAGCGCTCATCGCCCAGGGGCGCGTGCGGGTAAACGACACGGTGATAACCGAGCAGGGGACCCAGGTAGGGCCGGAGGACCGCGTCTACTTCGACGGCCGCGAAGTTCATATCACGCGGCAGAAGTACTATCTTGCGCTGAACAAGCCGGCGAAGGTGCTGTGCTCGAACCATGACCCCGAGGGGCGGCCCCTCGCGGTGGATCTGGTCAGAAGTGATGTTCCCGTGCGGCTTTTCACCGTCGGTCGGCTGGATTTCATGTCGACGGGGCTGGTGTTTCTGACAAACGACGGCGAGTTCGCAGACGCGGTCATGCATCCTTCCTCGGGCGTGGAAAAGGAGTACATTGTCGAGACAAAGGACCCCGTACCACGTGAGATGCTCGAAGAGTACAGCAACGGTATCCGCGTAGAGGGAACCGTCTACACGCTGAAGTCCTTTGATTTCAAGAACGGCCGCAAGGTCCATCTGACGCTCGAAGAGGGAAAGAACCGCGAGATCCGGGAAGTGTTCATGGCGCGGAAGCTCAAAATCAAGCGACTGCATCGCATCCGCATCGGTCCGGTACGTCTCTCGGGGACCCGTACCGGAGGCTATCGCGAGCTCAGCGAACAGGAGGTTGCGTGGTTCTTCTCCCAGGCCGAGGGCCGTGGCAGGGGAGCCCGGGGAAGGAGGCAGAGTGGTCGTAGCGATTGACGGGCCCGCCGGTACGGGCAAGAGTACCGTGGCAAAGTACGTCGCCGATTCCCTCGGATTTCTCTACGTGAACTCCGGCGCGCTCTATCGGGCAATCAGCTGGAAGGTTCTGGACAGCGTCGACAACCCGGACGACACCGACCAGATCATTCGAGCTGCCCGGGAGATGGATGTCTATGTCGACGCCGGCGACGTACGCGTCGAGGGGGTGCCGGCCGAGCGTGTGCTCTACAGTCACACGGTAAACGCATGGGTGTCGCGCCATTCCTCCGTGCCCGAGGTAAGAGACTGTGTGAACGATCGACTGCGGGAGCTCTCCGCCGAGCGCAATGTCGTGGTGGAAGGACGGGATATCACCACTGTGGTCTTTCCCGACGCCGAGGTGAAGGTCTATCTCGATGCGAGTGTGGAGACCCGGGCCCGCCGCCGTTTCGAGCAGGGCCTGACCAATGAATCCCTGGAAGATATCCGGGCAAGCATAGAGGCACGCGATGCGCGTGACCGAGAAAAACGAACCGGCGCGTTGCGCCGCTCTGCCGACGCCGTCTACGTGGATACATCGGGCTTGACCATCGATGAAGTTTGTGAGACAGTATTAGGCACTATCCAGAGACAGCAATATATTCAGGAGTTGCAGGGTAATCATGAGTGATAAAGACCCACAACAGAGCGAGACTATGAAGTCACTTCTCCAGGAGGAGCTCCAGGAGGAGTTTCTCAAACCGCTTGATCAACTCGAAGTGGGCCAGATCGTAGAGGGTACCGTTGTACAAGTTGGTTCAGAGCAAGTATTTGTAGACATCGGCTATAAGTCGGAGGGTCGCATATCGACCGAGGAGTTCGATGAGCTCCCGGAGATCGGCGACACCGTTCAGGTCGTGCTTCTCAACAAGGACACCTCGCGTGGGGGCGCAGCCGTCTCCAAGCGCAAGGCTGACGAGAAGTTGTTCTGGGGCCAGTTGAAGGAAGCCTTCCATAATCGTGAGGCCGTCGAGGGACGCGTGGTGCGAAGCGTCAAGGGTGGATTCGAGGTGCGCCTGCATCAGGGTGTGCGCGGTTTTAACCCGATCTCGAAAATGGACCTTCGCCGGATCGAGGATCCGGAGCAGTACGTCAATCTCACCTCCAAGTTCTATATAGAGCGGCTCTACAGTGAGAACCGTGTAAACATCGTGCTCTCACGTCGCGCATGGCTGGAGGAAGAGGTCGAACGGCGACGGAACGATTTCTTCGAAAACACGCAGGTTGGAGACATCGTCACCGGCACCGTGAAGTCCTTCACCTCATTCGGTGCGTTTATCGACCTCGGTGGTTTTGACGGACTGCTGCATATCAACGATATGAGCTGGGGCCACGTTACCCGTCCGAAGGACTATGTTCACAAGGGCGAGGAAATCAACGTGAAGGTCATTCGCATGGACCCGGAGGAGAAGAAGATCAACCTCTCCCTCCGACACATGACCGAGGACCCCTGGAACTACTTTGAAGAAAAGTACGGCACCGGCGACGTGGTCTCCGGTACGGTAACGAAGCTTACGGATTTCGGTGCGTTTATCGAGCTCGAGGAAGGAATCGAGGGCCTTGCCCACATCTCCGAGCTGTCCTGGACGAAGCATATCAATCATCCGAAAGAGGTTGTCTCCGTCGGCGATCAGGTGCAGGCAAAGATACTGGACTACGACGTTCCCGAAGGCAAGGTCTCGCTCGGTATCAAGCAGACACTTCCGAACCCCTGGGACGAAGTCGCCGAAAGGTTTCCCGAGGGCATGCGGGTGAAGCGCCCCGTCAAGAAGATTACCCACTCGGGCGCATTCATCGAGCTCGAAGAGGGCATCGACGGCTTCCTCCACGTGGACAATATCTCGTGGACGAATAAGCCCCGGAACCCGTCCGCCGTCCTGAACGAGGGCGAAGAGGTCGAGGTGATGGTGCTGTCGGTGGACTCGGAGAATCACAACATCCGTCTCGGCATGAAGCAGCTCGAAGAGGATCCGTGGCAGGAGCTGAAGCAGGCCTACGCCGACCGACGCATTGTCGAAGGGGAAATCACCAACATTACTGATTTCGGCGTCTTCGTGCGCGTGCACGGCGGCATCGAGGGGCTCATCAACAAGGCAAACCTCGTTGATCCCAAGAACGAGACCTTCGAAGAGGCGGTGCAGCGTTTCAAGGTCGGTCAAAAGGTGCAGGCAATGGTGACCGAGGTCAATCCAGGGAGGAATCGCCTTTCCCTCTCCATCCGTGAGATGCACAGACACGAGCAGCGCGCAGAGCTCGAGAAGTACATCCACGATGAAGGGGAGGAGACCAAACTCACGCTGGGCGAGATGCTGAAGGAAAAGGAGAAGACCTGAGTCTTTCTCCCACACTCCTTTGTCTCCTCACGCGATCGTGACCCGGATGTTCACGTCTGACGTAGACATTAGCAAGCTCGAAACGCTCATCGAGATCAATGCCCTCATAAACTCCGACTATTCGGACCTGCAGGCGGTGTTGCAGCGTATTCTCGAATCAGCCATGCGGTTGATCGAATGCGAGGCGGCATCGCTCCTGCTGCTGAATCCCGAGAACAACAAGCTGTACTTCGAGGTGGCACTCGGTTCCAAGGGCCCCGACGTGAAGAAGTTCTCGCTCAACCTCGGCGAGGGTATCGCCGGGTGGGTGGCCGAGCACAACCGCTCCCTTATTGTGAACGACGTCGACCGCGATTCCCGCTTCGCCTCGGAAATCGGGCGAAAAATCGGCTTCACCACCGACGCAATCCTCGCGGTGCCGATGCGCATCAAAGAGCGTTCAGTCGGCGTCATTGAGATGATCAACAAGAAAAGCGGGCGGGATTTCAATCAGGGCGATTTGCAGTGGCTCGAGATCTTCGCCACACAGGCGGCTCTTGCAATCCAGAACGCCAAATCCTTCCAGCAGGCACGAGACGAGATCGACAACCTGCAGAGCCAGGTTGACCACGCGCAGGGCTACCATACCTTCATCAGCGCCAGCAAGCAGATGGAGGACAAGATGAAGCTTGTCGAGCGGGTGTCGGCAACCGACTCATCGGTACTGATTCTCGGCGAGAGCGGCGTGGGAAAAGAGCTCTTTGCCGAGCAGATCCACATGCGCAGTAAGCGGGCACAGATGCCCCTCGTGCGGGTGAACTGCGCGGCCCTCCCGGAAGGGCTGCTCGAGAGCGAGCTCTTCGGGCATGTGCGCGGGGCCTTCACCGACGCGGTGAGCGACCGGCGCGGCCGTTTCGAGCTCGCCGACGGCGGCACCATCTTCCTCGATGAGATCGGCGACATTCCCGCTTCGGTGCAGGCAAAGATGCTCCGGGTACTGCAGGAGCAGACATTCGAGCCGGTCGGCGCAAGTGAGCCGGTTCGTGTGAACGTGCGGATCATTGCGGCCACCAATAAGGACATCGAGGCGGCCGTTGAAGACGGGAGTTTCCGACGCGACCTCTACTACCGGCTGAATGTGCTGCCGCTCTACATACCACCGCTGCGGGATCGCAAAGAAGACATTCCGGTGTTCGCTACTCATTTCCTGAAGAAGGTGAACCGCGAGACAAAGAAGCAGGTGAGGGGATTCTCGGACGCGTCGATGCAGGAGTTGCTCTCCTACTCGTGG
>JAWLDL010000010.1:0-17360 GCA_041686675.1 Spirochaetia bacterium
GGTGAAAGTCGGCCTCGACACAGGCAGAATCCACTGGATCCTCGGAAATCATCGCCACTGGAGCAAGGAGTTTCGCCCGCTGCTTCTGGAGCCCGTCGGCCCGGACTTCGACTGGCCCTGGGGCCAGCACGCCCCGGAGCTGCATCCGGATGACCCGTCCCGCATCCTCATCTATGACAACGGTAACCACCGCAGCTACGATTCGCCGCTCGCGCCGGCCGAGAACTACTCCCGGGCGGTGGAATACGAGATCGACGAGGAGGCGGGCACGGTGCGCCAGATTTGGCAGTACGGGAAAGAGCGCGGCTCCGAGCTCTTCACGCCCTTCATCGGCGACGCCGATTACCTGGATAACGGAAACCGCCTGGTGACCTTCGGCGGCATCTCCCGGGACCTCGACGGCAACCCGCAGGCTCTCTTCGACCTCGAGGCGATGGAGGTAAACGACATGAAGATCTCCGCGCACGTCATCGAGGTGACCGACGAGACGCCGGCGCGACGCGTCCTCGAGCTCGTCTTCGCCCACCCGGATCCGGCGAGCTACGCCGGCTATCGCGTGTATCGCGCGGAGAAGATTCGGCTCGCAGAACATTTTCCTTGACCGCGTTGAAACTGCCAACCTACAATGTGCGCATATGGCACGCGTACTCTCCATCGTCATGGGCGGAGGCAAGGGTACCCGCCTGTATCCCCTCACGATGGAGCGCGCCAAACCGGCGGTGCCATTCGGGGGCAAATACCGGCTGGTAGATATTCCTCTGTCGAACAGCATCAACGCCGGGTTCGTGCGCATCTACGTGCTCACACAGTTCAACTCCGCCTCGCTGCACCTGCACATCTCGAGCACCTATATCTTCGACTCATTCTCGAAGGGCTTCGTAGAGCTCCTGGCCGCCGAGCAGACCTTCGAGCACTCGGGATGGTACGAGGGTACCGCGGACGCCGTTCGCAAGAACTTCCCGCACTTCCGGACGCAGGAGCCCACACATTACATGATTCTCTCCGGGGATCAGCTCTACCGCATGGATCTCCAGGATTTTTTCCAGCGTCATCTGGATTCCGGTGCCGACGTGACGGTGGCAGCCACGCCGGTCGACCGCGAGCAGGCGGAGGGGTTCGGCATCCTGCAGGCCGACAGCACGGGCCGCGTGAGCTCCTTCGTCGAGAAACCGCCGATCCCGGAGAACATCGACCATCTGCGAATCCCGAAGGAGCTCCACCCGAGCGAATCACAGCGCACAGCGGGGAAAGAATACCTGGCGTCGATGGGCATTTACTGCTTCAACGCCGAAGCGATGGAAGCGGCCCTCGACAACAGCCTTACCGACTTCGGCAAAGAGGTCATCCCCGCACTGATCGACTCGGCCCAGGTTGCCGCCTACGTGTTCACCGGGTTCTGGGAGGACATCGGAACCGTTCGTTCTTTCTACGAGACCAATCTCAACCTGGCGGTCTTCAAACCGGATTTCAACTTCTACGAGGAAGACAGCCCGATCTATACGCACCGCCGCGACCTGCCCGCCTCAAAGTTCAACTCCTGCACTCTCAAGGAGGTTCTCGCGGCGGACGGCTCCATCATCACCGATTCGGGGATTTCGCGCTCCATCGTGGGTATTCGAAGTGTCGTTGAAGCCGGCTGCACCCTCGACGGCGTCGTACTGATGGGAGCGGACTTCTATGAGCCCGAGGACCGCAAGGCGGGGAACGCAGCACGTGGAGTGCCGAATATCGGGATCGGGAGGAACTGCCGGGTCTCAGGCGCCATCATCGACAAGAATGCCCGCATCGGCGAAGACTGCCGTATCGGTATCGACCGCGAACACTACGACGACGGGGATTATCCGACGCACTTCGTGCGAGACGGTGTCATCGTCATCCCCAAGAATGCGGTTGTTCCCCCCGGCACAGTGATCTGAACGACAGTGATTCAGCCGAGGTTACGCCGAAGCTCGGGCAGGATGTCACGGTCTGAGGGCACCAGAGGCAGAGTCGCCGCCTCCTCGGGCGTAAACCAGCCGGTTTCCTCGTGCTCGTGGAGCTGGAAATCGGTTGAGGCAAAGTTGATGCGGTAGGCTTCGAGACGGAAGTCGATGTTACGATGGCGGAATGAGCCGGTCGCGAGCAACTCGCCCACGGTGATGGCGACGCCGAGCTCCTCGAAGAACTCCCGTGCGAGGCTCTCCGGCGGGGACTCACCCGCATCGACCTTCCCCCCGGGAAACTCCCACAGCCGGCTATTCACCCCGCCGGGCTTCCTCCTGGCGAGGAACAATCGCCCACCCTGCCAGGCGATACCCGCAACAGAACGTCGCACCGGCTGGGCACCCGATCAGAGAAACAGAACGCGGTGCAGGAGAAAGTGCAGGATGCCTATAAGGATACCCACCGTGCCGAATACCGCACTGTTCTTCCCGAAGATATTATCGAGGGTATCGACAAAGGGCGAGCTCACCGTGGAACGGCTGCGGTAGTACTGAAGGAGCAGAATCATACCGAGCACGAGTCCCGAGATGGCCGGAAGGATGTCCCCGACGACCGGCACATCACCTTCGCTCACTGACAGCAGCTTGAAAAAGCCGACGACGAACGTCACGATCCCGAGGCCGAGCCGAAAGCCATCGTTCTCCATGAGCTCCTTGTTGAAAATCGAGCTCAGGTGCAGCTTCTCATCCATTCCGCCGACAGAGAGCGCCACACCTGCGAGCACATTGGTCAGCACCGAAAGCAAATAGATCTGATACATACCGCTACACCCCGTGAATCATTGTAATGAATACCCCGATGATAGGAGATTTGATGGCCCGGGTCAATCGCCGACGCTCGCCTCGAGGGTGAAGCTCTCTCCGAGAGCCTCCACATCGACCTTGATGAGCTCCTGCCCCTCTCCCACCGCGATGCGGCGACGGAACACGCGCTCCTGCCCGTCCCGCTCCGGCAGCACGTCTTTTACCGTGGCGCCGTCGTCGCCGCCGCCCCCGTCGTCAGCGGTCACGTCACGAAACCGCACGGTCACGATGGGATCCTCAGTGGCCGCTTCATCGCGCGCCGTTATCCGCAGGGTAGCGAGCGCGGTTGCCTCGAGCCTTGAGGCCGAGAACGTGAAGCGATACCCGTCTATCGTCCGCGTGGAGGTCGGGCCGGCGAGAAACGTGATGTAGATCCCGTAGATGACGAGGATCACCATGACGTCGATAAAGATGATCAGCAGAGAACGATTGCCGGCGAAGAGGCCTCCTCGCCTTGTCGGCGCCTCCTCCATGCGCCGATGAGCCTCCTCCGGACCGCGCCCGTAGTACTCACGGCGACCATCGTCTCTCACGCGAGGTACCTCGCCATCTCCTGAGACACTTCGCCCACGAGATCCTCGGCAAGGAAGAACCCGCGTTCTGCGAAGAGGCGCTTGCCGAGGGCATCATGGATGCTGCACCCGGCGGCCGCCGCGTCAAATGCCGCGCCACCCCGGGCGAGGAGCCCCGCAATCATGCCCGCCAGGACGTCCCCCGTGCCGCCGGTACCCATGGACGGGTTCATGCCGTCTACCACCACGTACCGGCCGTCAGGCGAAGCAATGATGGTTACGTGTGATTTCAGGCAGACCACCGCGTCGAGCTCGCGGGCGGTGTCGATGGTGACGTGAAAGGGGTCGGCGAGCACTTCCCTGCCGCCTCGTCCCGACAGCCGCGCGAGTTCCCCGGCATGCGGCGTGAGCACCCACACCCCGCCAAGGGACGGAGGCGCCTTCCCGTCGCGCCGCATCTCCGAGAGGGCGTTGATCCCGTCGGCGTCGAGTACGCCCGGGATTCCGGTTTCGACAAGCCGTCGCAGGTCCTCCCGGCGGCTTGCCGCGCGTCCCCACCCCGGTCCCACGAGAAGCGCACTGTGGCCCGCAAGGTCGGGAACGGCCTCAGACCGCTCGGCGACCATGACCGAGCGACACTGAGAGGCGAGCACCGGGTACGCCTCCTCATCGGCAAAGATCCGTACCATCCCGGCCGTGCTCCGCGCGGCAGCGTTCGCGGCGAGCACCGCCGCCCCGGTCGTACCCCGGCTTCCGGCAAACACCGCACAGACCCCGCGACGGTGTTTATAGTCCTCGGGCGCTACAGGCGGAATGAGAGCAGACGCGTCTGCGGGATCGAGAAGGCGGCCCTGCAGCTCGTCTGAATCCGTAAGCACCGGCGGGAACCCGAGCGCAATGCGCGTGATACGTCCACAGCTCGGACGGGCGTCGGGGAGATAGAGACAGCGTTTCGGCAACCCCATGGTGAGCGTGAGCCCGGCCTCGACGATCGGCGCACCGGCCCGGAAGTCGTCGGAGAGACCGCTCGGCACATCGATTGCGACGACGGCTGCGTCGGATTCGTTTATCACGGCGACGATGTCCGAGAGAGGAGCGCGCAGGCCACCGCGGATCCCGGTACCGGCGACGCCGTCGAAGAGGACGTCGGCATCGCGAATGGCGACCTCGGCATCGGCGCGCGCACTGTCCCAGGGCAGCACTCTGATGCCGAGCCGCCGCACCACATCGAGATGAGTTGCCGCGTGTCCCTCGAGCTCCCCGTCGACCGGAACCACGAGGACCTCCCCGAGTCCCTCGATGGCGGCCTGCCGAGCCATAACCAGGGCGTCACCACCGTTATTGCCCTTCCCGGCGACAAATACCAGGCGAGAGGCAGCCTCGCGGCCGGCTGCCCGTGGACCGGAGGCCGGCGTCCCCTCGGGGGTGGGCAAGCACCGCTCCGCCGACCATGTCGCCAGCGCCTTCTGGCCCGCGTTCTCCATGAGAAGCAGACCGGGGATGCCGTACTCCTCCTGAGCCCGGCGGTCGATCTCGGCCATCTCGGCTGATGTCACGAGGTTCATATGCCGTCCTCCCGCGCTATCCGACTTCCCTTATTCGACTTCCGTATCGAGCAGCCTGTCGCTTCTCCACCACATCAGATCCACACGCTCCTCGAAACCCAGAAGAGCGGTGAGGATGCCGGTGGGCGAGACGCTGACCGTCTTGTAGACAACACGGTCGTCCTCGATATGGAGATTTCGACGCTTCACGACGCGACCGGAGGTGTTCATGATAAGAAGCTGAGTCTGCTCGTCCTCTTCGCGGCTTAGAAGGTACAAATGGTTTCCGGGCGCGGTGCCCACGAACTGATAGAGGTACTCGACTGTCTCTCGATCGAAAACATTCGATCCCGTCACCGACGCGGTGTTGCGGGGTATGTCCACGTAGCCCTGGTACTCACCGGAGTCGAGCTCGAGCCAGTAGATACGGGAGATAGTCTTGTTGATGCCGTAGCTGGCGCCGGTATCCTCGTCGTAGCTCTCTTCGTAGTAGTCGAGTTTGAGATAGAGACGCCTCGTCTCCCGATCCGGAATAATGGTTTCGAGTTGCGGAATCAACTCGAGCCCCTCGGGCACCGGCAGGCGATCGAGGGATATCTCGACGTTGTAGAGCGGATCCCCGCCTTTGTTGTACCAGAAGACCAGCCAGGAATCCATGGTTCGGGTCGTCACCACGATTTCGTCGTGAAGGGTCACATGGATGTCCTCAATGTATGGAAACGGGGTGCCACCGATGCCCTCCTGACCGAGGTAATCGAGCAACTCGCCTGAGGGTGCGAAGCGCAGGACAATGCGGTTGAGACTCACGCCGAGCTCTTCATCGAAGATACTGCGCTCATCGGAGACGAGATCCTCGGCAATGAGCGTTTTGTCGCTGGTTACCGCGACCTCTCCCACCTGGGTGAAGGCATAGGCATGCGCGCGCTTGTTGGTAACCGTGTCCGGTGTGGGCGTGGACTGGAGCATCACCGGGCGGGGATTGGTGTCGGGGTTGTACCACAGGGTCAGAAGGTCTCCGTAGGAGGTAAGCTCCATAACCTTGTTTGCCGCCCCGTTCGAGATATAGACCAGCCCGTCGCGCATATATACACGGGTCTTCTCATTGAGCGGTCCGCCGCCGACCTCGAAAAGATCTATCTCGTTCTCACCGCGCCCGATGTCGAGGGAGAACAGCTCGTTTCGGTCGAGGGAGCGTACCTGCCCCGGCATGCAACCGCTGAGCAGCAGCAGCACCGACAGAGCAGAGATAAGGAATGTAACGGAAACCCATCGGTGAGCTTTCAATGCGGCACCATCCTACAGAGCCACCGGGCGCGTGTCAATCTTGACCGTGCATGTTGAAACAGATACATTCTGCCCATGATCCAGAAGGCAATCGACGTCCTCTTCGGGTCCAAGCACGAGAAGGACCTCGAGGAACTCCTCCCGATTGTCGCCCGCATTAACGAGCGCGAGTCCTGGGCGATGGGCCTGGACGCATCCCAGTTTATCCGGACCACCGAGGAATTCAAGAAACGCATCGCCGGCGGTGAGGCCCTCGACGATTTTCTCCCGGAAGGATTTGCGCTGGTTCGCGAGGCGGCTCGACGGACGCTCGGAGAACGGCTCTACGACGTACAGCTCATCGGCGGGATCGTCCTGCACCAGGGACGTATCATGGAGATGAAGACGGGTGAAGGCAAGACTGTCTCATCGGTTACCGCCGCATATCTCAACGCACTCACCGGCAAGGGCGTGCATGTTGTCACTGTCAATGACTATCTTGCAGAGCGTGATGCGGAGTGGATGCGGCCCGTCTATGAGTACCTCGGCGTCTCCGTCGGCCATATCGTGTCCGAGATGGACAATGAGAACCGGCAGGAGAACTACCGCAAGGACATCGTCTACGGTACCAATAACGAGTTCGGCTTCGACTACCTCCGCGACAACATGCGGTTCGACGCCACGCGCAAGGTGCAGCAGCGGCACAACTTCTGCATAATCGACGAGATCGACTCCATCCTCATCGATGAAGCCCGGACTCCCCTCATCATCTCCGGCCAGGCCGAGGACGACGTGAAGAAGTACATGGAGGTGAATCGCATCGTGGGCGAGCTCACCGAGTGTGCGAAGGATCCCGAGACGGGCGACTACCCCGAGGAGCCGGAAGGCGACTACAAGCTCGACGAGAAGGCAAAGAGAGTCACCTTCACCGACGAGGGTATGAACCACCTCGAAGAGATCCTGCAGAGGCGCAAGATCATCGACGGATCACTCTTCGTCGACGAGAACTTCGAGTATATTCACCACGTCACGCAGGCGGTGCGGGCTCACCGATTGTTCCACCGCGACCAACAGTATGTCGTCTCCGAGGGCAAGGTGGAAATCGTCGATGAGTTCACCGGACGCATCCTGCACGGCCGGCGCTACTCCGACGGACTGCACCAGGCCATCGAGGCCAAAGAGGGCATCCGCATCGCCCAGCGAAACCGGACCCTTGCAACGATCACCTTTCAGAACTTCTTCCGCATGTACGAGAAGATCTCCGGCATGACCGGTACCGCGGAGACGGAAGAAACGGAGTTCGGCAAGATCTACGGCCTCGATGTCGTGGTCGTTCCCACCAACCGCCCGGTGGCCCGCGCGGATGAGGACGACCTCATTTACATCAACGAAGACGAGAAGTACACCGCCATCTGTGACGAGATCGCGGAGGTGAATGGCCGGGGGCAGCCCATGCTCGTGGGTACGGTGTCGGTGGAGCGATCGGAGAAGCTCTCCAGGATGCTCACCGGCCGAGGCGTACGTCACGAAGTACTCAACGCCAAAAACCATGCCCGCGAGGCACTGATCATTGCCGAGGCCGGCGCCAAGGGTGCGGTCACCATCGCCACGAACATGGCCGGCCGTGGTACCGATATCAAGCTCGGCGGCAACCCCGAGTTCCGCGCCCGACGGCAGATCGGAACGGAGGGGACCGAGGAACAGTATGCCGAGGCATATCGCCGCGAGCGCGAGAAGTGGCTTCCCCAGTATCAGGAGGTCAAAGACCTCGGCGGCCTCTACGTGCTCGGCACCGAACGCCACGAAGCACGGCGCATCGACAATCAGCTGCGCGGCCGCTCCGGGCGCCAGGGTGATCCCGGGCGGTCGAAGTTCTTCCTGTCGATGGACGACGATCTCATGCGCCTCTTCGGCGGTGGCAAGATCAATCTGCGCTCGATTATGGAACGGGGCCTTCCCCCGGGGGAGCCCCTCAACCACCCCCTCATCAACAAGTCGATCGAGCGGGCACAGAACAAGGTCGAGGAGCGCAACTTCGAGATCAGAAAGCATCTCCTCGAGTTCGACGACGTGCTCAACGAGCAGCGGAAGATGATCTATGGGCAGCGCGACGCCATACTCACCGACGATAACCTCAAAGAACGCGTGCTCACGACCGCTGCGGACATCATCCAGGAACAGATCTCCGAGTACGAGAAATCACGGGGGCAGGACCGTGCGCTGCTCTCGGAGTTCCTCGCATCGCTGAAGGAAACCCTGCTCTACACGCCTCATCGAGATGAGAACGAGCTCGCCGAGCTGCCTCCCGAGGAGCTGAAGCAGACCCTTGTGTCCGACATGCGGGCGGATCTCGAGGAGAAGGCGGAGATCGCCGGGGCGGAGCAACTCAATATGGCAATCCGCTACGAGTATCTCCGTCAGATCGACCAGCGCTGGCAGGATCACCTGGAGAACCTCGAAGCGCTGCGCGAGGCCGTCTACCTCAGGAGCTACGCACAGAGGAATCCGCTTCTCGAGTACAAGCTCGAGGGCTTCCAGATTTTCGATGAGCTCATCTACAACATCCGCTCCGCGATCGCACGCAAGCTCTTCGCGGTACACGCCGAGGGCTTCCGGGAGGCTCGCGCGCGGGCCATGCAGCCGGCCGCGCACGCGACCGCCCAGCACGGCAGTTTCCAGATGATAGGCGGTGACGGCGGTGGTGGTGCTGGCGGCGCCGGGGCTCGCCCGGCGGCATCGGGTGGCGGGACGGCGACGGCAACGCGCCCGGAGAAGGCGCAGGTACAGCGGTCCTACCCCAAAGTCGGGCGCAATGACCCGTGCCCCTGCGGCAGCGGCAAGAAGTACAAGTACTGCCACGGTCGATAGGAGTGTCAGGCGTATTCTGCCGGGGTCCGTCGGGACCCCGTGTGTGAGTATTCTGCGTGTGCCGCTTCGGTGGTGGTTATCCGAGGGAGTCCGGGCGTTCCTCTTCCACCGGGTCGGCCGGTATGCTTTCTTTCGGAACCGTTGTTTCGCGTGTGTACGCGTTTATCAGCGTGAACACCGCAAATATCACAATGATGACAATCGCTAACCGTCGCATGCAGACGTAATCCTCCCCGTTGTAACTCCGTTCATTCGTCCCGACTTTTTGCGATTACCGCCATTTTAATGCAAGTAGTCCATCGGGTCTACAAACGCGCCATTCTTGATTATCGAGAAATGCAGATGTGGCCCCGTGCTTCTGCCGGTATTGCCCATCCGACCGATCACCTGCCCCTGACTCACATACTGCCCGACGCTTACGTCAAAGCTGTCGAGGTGCGCGTAGAGAGTCTGATACCCGCCCGGATGTCGCAGGATCACGAACTTCCCGTAGTTCCCGAGCTGCGTCTCGATATGGGCCACACGGCCCGCCCGCGCGGCCTTCACCGGCGTTCGCATCCCTGAGACCACATCGAGGCCGTAGTGCATTCGCCGGATTCCCGTGAACGGATCGTTTCGCATCCCGTAGCCGGAGCTCAGGATACCGCGCATGGGATGGAGAAAGAGCTCTCCCAGAATGAGCTTGAGCTCGGTTTCGTCCATGCGCGCCTGCGGCACAAATACCACCTCACCCGGGGTGATGGAGGAGCTCGTCATGTCGTTCGCGTCGAGAATTGCGTTCATCTCCACGCCGTAGCGCCGGGCGATCGACGAAAGCGCATCGCCCTGCTTGACCGTGTAGAGGATGCCGTCGCGATTCGGAATGTCGTAGACGGCCCCGACACGCATGAGCCGCACGTCCTCTATCTGGTTGAAACTGACGATGGTGTCCATGTTGAGGTCATGGCGGAGGGCGAGACCGAGGAGCGTGTCTCCGGGCTGCAGCTCGTACTGCTCGACCTCCACCGATTCGAAGCGGGAGGTGTCCATCTCCCCCGCACCGCCGATGACGTCATACTCGTTCGGCGGATCGAGGAATGCGGTAAGTACGTCTTCGCGACCGACGGGTTCGGGAAGAGACAGATCGCCGGGACGTGTGACCACCCGCGAGAAGGCATAGGAGGGAGCGAGGAGGACGTTGAGGACGAAGAGGGTTGCGACAGCCGCCACCACGACGGCCACGTCCATACCGGTGAACTGCGAAGCAATGCGGTGCCACAGGCGATCGAGTGCCGAGAGGGCCCGCAGCTTCCCGCGGGAGAGGATCTCCGACGGCACGCGCTGTCGCGAGAGAACCCGGGGTGCGTCGGCCTGGAAGCGTGTGTCACCGGGAAGCCGCACCCGTCTGGGGCGGTTCTCGCGAGTAGAGCGAATGTTGCTGTTTCTTGGCCGCCTGCGGACCTTTTGTTTCGTCAAAGTATCAACCATATTCTCTTCAGATATCGACATTAATACAAGCGCGTATTATAGTCGGTCGCGAACTCCGGAACGCTCGCCACCGCATTGCATGAAGCATCTCTTGTCTCGACACACATCCGTCGATATTATCCTGTGGCCCACCTTCCTTGCCCTTGCGGCTCTTCTGCTCGGTTTCGATGCCGTATCGGTCCGCGGTCCGTCGATGGAACCGTCGCTGCGCGACGGGCAGACCGTCTTCGTCAATCGCCTCGCCTACGGGCTGCGCGGTCCGGGAGAAATGGGATATATTATCCGGTGGAGGGGGCCTCTGCCGGGCGATCTGGTGGTATTCCGACATCCCAACGGTGGCCATCTTGCAGTCAAACGCTGCCTGCTCGGTCCCGGCGACGCGGTCCGGGCCACCCCGGACCGGCTCCACATGGCCGACGGCCGGTCCTTTCGGATCACGTCGGACCTGAGTGTGCAGCTCGAGGGGCGCACGAAAATCCCCGGCGACCTGGTATTTCTGCTCGGGGACAATCTATCGGCGTCCTCCGATTCCCGGGATTTCGGGCTTCTGCCCGTGTCCGAGGTGCACGGCAGGGTCATCATACCGACGGAATGAGGGGAAACGTCATCGTATGAGTGACGCAGGACCGAACCGGCGCCGACTCAAGATAATCTTTCTGGTCATCGGGGCAGTCAGCGCGGTGGTTCTCTATCGCTACGGCAGCATCATGCTGAGTGCAGGCGATGAGCCCCCCGCACCGACCCCGGGGGTCGAGCGCGCCGAGCGCGGTCCCATCCTCGATCGCAACGGGCGCATACTGGCCCTTCAGACCGATCTCGATACCGTTACCGCCTGGACCCCGCACGTTGACGATCCGGCGGCGGTAGCCGCGACCCTCGCCGAGGTCCTCGGTACCGGTGCCGAGGAACTCCGGGAGCGCATACTGAGCTCCCCGGGCTATCTCGTGGTGCAGCGCACCATCACCCCCTCCCAGAGCCGCCGGATCGAAGCGGCAATCGAGGCGGGAGACCTTCCGGGAGTACGTCTCGAGCCGGACGTCGGACGAAGTTATCCCGAGAAGGATCTGGCGGCTCACGTCCTCGGTTACGTCGGGCTCGGAAACCGCGGGCTCGAGGGTATCGAGTACACAATGAACGACGAGCTGCAGCCCGGCCCCGGCGAGGGCGCGTTCGGCAATCAGGTCTTCCTGACCATCGACGTGAACGTTCAGTACGAGCTCCAACGCATAGCCGAGACCGCCCGCGACCGTCACGATGCCGACGCGGTGATGCTCCTTGCGATGGAGGCCGACACCGGGAAACTACTTGCGTACGCGTCGACGCCGTCTTTTGATCCGAACCGCTTTCAGTCCTTCGACGCGAACGCCCGCCGCAACCGGCCCATTTCGTCCATCTATGAGCCTGGCTCGGTTTTCAAGATATTCTCGGTCGCCTCCTTTCTCGAGCTGGGCGGAATCGACGCCGGGGACTCTTTTGCGACAAGTGGCGGGTATGTGAACCGGGAGGCCGGTTTCGAGATTCAGGATCTCGGCGACTACGGCAGGATCTCCACCGAAGGCATCCTCAAGTACTCGAGCAACGTCGGCGCGGCCTACGCCTCGGAAACCGTCAGTGCCGAGTCCTTTTATCACATGATCAAGCTCTTCGGATTCGGAGAGGAGACCGGCATCCTCTTAAACGGCGAGGAGCGCGCACTCCTGCAGCGCCCGAGTCGCTGGTCGGGTCGCACGCAGCAGACGGTCGCAATCGGGCAGGAAATCGGCACGACGGCCTTGCAGATGATCACGGCGGCAACCGCCTTCGCAAATGACGGGATCCTCCTCAAGCCCCATATCGTTGACCGGATAGTCTCGCCTGACGGGAGGACCCTTCGCACCTATGGACGCGAGCCGGTGCGAGAGGTTCTCTCGCCCCGCACCGCACGCATCGTACTGGACGCCATGCGCGCTGCGACCGCCCCCGACGGGACGGCGCGCCGGATTCGCATGGACGGGCTGGACATCGCCGCGAAAACCGGCACCGCCGAGGTCTTCGACCCGGAAGCGGGAAACTATTCACAGGAGGAGTTCGTCGCCTCAACCATCGCAATGTTTCCTGCTGAGAGCCCGCAGGTCATTCTCTATGTCGTCATCGATCATCCCCGCGAGGGCGGGTTCTACGGTGGACGGATCGCCGTGCCGGTTGCGCGGGATGCCATAGCGTACATGGTCGACTACCTCGGGATCCCGACCGGGATCGACGAGGTGGTAGAGCACTCCGGCCGGGTGCGTGTCTCCCGCAGCGAGCTTCCGGGCTTTGAGGACAGAATTCCCGATCTCACCGGCCTTCCAAAACGCTCCCTCTTGCCCCTTCTTGCTCGCGAAGAGCTGAGCGTCAGCATCGAGGGGAGTGGGTGGGTCGTTCGACAGCAGCCACCCCCGGGAACGCCCATCGAGCCCGGGATGACGCTCAGGGTGGAGCTTGAATGACGCTGTTCGAGCGGAATGCGGCCGCACTGGGCCCCGGCCTGCGAGAGCGCCTGGCAACGGCCGGGGAGCCGGCGGCGGAGCTCGAGCTCATCAACGCAGGCGACAATGAGCCGACCGCGCTATACGCAGGCCGCTACCTTCACGCCCGCCGAGAGCCTTCCCGACGACCGCGCCGAACGTTCACCCCGGACTGGGTGCGGGATCATCCCATCGTGGTCTTTTTCGGGTTCGGGCTCGGCTATGAGGTAGAGGCCTTTCTCGCGGAGCCCGAGGCCGAAGTCGCGGTCGTGGTCGAGCCGGATGCCGGCCTCTTTCGCACCGCCCTCGAGCGACGGGACCTCACGGCCGTCCTCGATTCGCCCAAAGCGGTCTTCCTCGTGGATGCCGAGCCGGACGCACTGGCCATGGTGCTCAGGCGCTACGAACGCCGCGCCCCCGAACGCTCGGTCCTCAACGCCTCGGTGCTTCATCACCGCGAATACTTCGATCGGGTGGATGCGGTGATGGAGGCGGCGGTCAGTCGGGCCCGTATCAACGCGAATACGCTCAAGCGGTTCGGACGCCTCTGGGTTCGAAATCTCATTCGAAACGTTTCCGTTCTCGAACGCGCGCCGGGAGTGCGCGAGCTCACCGAACGTTTTGCCGGCCTGCCGGCGCTCCTCTGCGCGGCAGGACCGAGTCTCGACCTCGCCCTCCCCCGTATCAAAGAGCTTGCCGAGCGCCTCCTTATCGTGGCCGTGGATACCGCCGTACCGGCACTCGTGCAACACGGGGTAGAGCCCGACTTTGCGGTCGTCGTCGACCCGCAGTACTGGAACACCCGTCACCTCGATCGCCTTGCACCGCAATCCACTATCCTCATATCCGAGGCGTCGGCGCACCCCCGGGTATTCGAGGTCCTCGACAATCCCACCTACCTCTGCAGCTCGATTTTTCCGCTGGGTTCCCTCCTCGAGGAGACCGTCGGCGAGAAGGGAAAGCTCGGCACCGGCGGCTCGGTTTCCACCACGGCCTGGGATTTCGTGCGCATCCTCGGTGCGGACCCGATCTACTGCATCGGTCTCGACCTCGGCTTTCCGCAACGGCGAACGCACGTGCACGGAAGCTTCTTCGAAGAGCGCAGCCATATCCTGGCCCATCGCCTCCGCCCGGTGGAACAGCACTCGTTCGAGTACCTCCACGACGCCGACCCCTTCGAGGTCACCGCAAACGCCGGCGGCACTGTGCTCACCGACCAGCGGATGATGATCTACACGTGGTGGTTTGCGAACCAGGCCCGCATACACCGCGGGGTGCGCACATACAACCTCTCTCCCGGCGGTGTGGCGATCGAGGGCCTCTCCGCGGCCGAGATCGAGGATTGCCTCGCGCACCCGATCAGGCGTGAGGATCTGGACGGCAGGCTTCGTCCACTGCGTGCGGCACCCGGGCCCACCGACGCAGCGCCGGGCGACGCAGCGCCGGGAGACGCAGCGCCGGGCGACGCAGGGGCGGGAGACGCAGGGCCTGGCGACGCAGGAGTCCCCCGCACCCCGCTTCGGTCAACCGTTCTCGCCCTCGCCGACCGTCTCGAGGAGTTCGCGCAGACCGCACGCGAAGGACTCGATATCGTACTGCACCTCGACGGACAGTCGCAGCCCGACATGTCCCGCCTCGACGACATAGATGCTCGCCTTGCCGCATTCCGCTACAAAGATGTGGCCGGATTTCTGCTTCAGGAGGTGGCGGACCGAGTACAGAACACCGCACAGGAGCGCAGCATTACCGGCGCGCTCGGCAGCGCGCGGGTGCTCTACGAGGGGCTCATCGAGGCGGCGGAGTACCACGTGCGGTTGCTTCGACTCGCGCCACGCCTCCCGCAGTACACTCAAGTTTCCGGCAACCGGGTCGATAATTGAAACAAAGGGGAGACCCTTTGCAATAAGGCGGTATGCACCGACGTCCAGGCATACCGCTTTTTTTATGTCCGCGCCGCCGGCGCTACAGGAACTGGATTGGGAATACGAGTCCGATGTCGCGGTTCAACGCCTGGGAGAATACCTGGTCGGGGGTTGATGCATTGCGGATGACGGTCTCCTGGGAAACGATCTCACCGGCGAGCACGACCGCCCGCCGACGCCCGATCCGAAGCAGAATGCCCCGGTACCCCTCGACGGTAGCGGGTATGGCGGAGCGCTCCACGGCGTAGAGGCGGATCGCCTCCCCGTGGTAGCGGTAGAAGAGGTTGCCGCTGCGGTCACGTGAGGCATGACGTGCCTCGAGGTCGAACACCGCAAAGACGTGAGCCGAGGGCAGCGCAAACTCCGTGCGTCCGTGGCGAGCGATAAGGACACTCACGAGCTGCCCGGCACGCGGCAGGCGAATACCCACCGTGGTGCCGCGGTTTCTCTCGGTTTCCAGCTCAACTCGGCCGCCGAGATAGCGCTCCACCTGCGTCCTCACCACGTCGAGACCCACACCGCGACCTGAGAGCTCGTCCGCGGTTTTCCGGGTACTCATGCCCGATCGGGATACGAGGTCCCAGAGCTCGCGGGAATCGGCGCTGCCCCCTGGAGCGGCCTTTTCACTGCCCTCGGAGCCCACGCGGATTCCACGGCCGTCATCGGAGACCCGTACGACGAGATCATCCCCCTCTTCACGGGAGAATATCCGGAGCGTCGCAACAGGGTCCTTCCCCCGTCGGCGACGCTCGCCACGGAACTCGACGCCGTGATCGATGGCGTTTCGAACGAGATGCAACAGAACGTCTCGCAGCACATGGGAAACCGGCAGAAAGACTTCGTGAGAACCGCCGGCTGTAATCACCCTCACGCTCTTGCCGAGAAACCCGGCGAGATTTCGCGCGTGCCGCTCCACGCCCTCGAATACACCGGAGAGGGGTACCATCGAAGTTCGCGCTATCGTGTCGTCGACACTCTCTGCCAGGCGCGCCGCCGTGCGCAGGCTTCCGGCTATGCGGCTGTCGCGCGTCTCCTGTCGGGAAAGGTGGTCTCGCAGTTGGTCAAGTTGACGGTGCAGCTCTCCCGCGTACAGGCAGAGTTCCTCATAGGACCGGGTCGACATCTCTACGCGCACCTGCTCGGTACCTGCTATCATACCGGAAACCAGCGTTTCGTCTCTGCGCCGCAGGATGGCGTCGTAATTCGCTTCTTCGATGCGCAGCAGCTTCACCTGATCCACATCCACCGCCTGCTCGGCAACCGAACGGTCTCCCTCGAGCGTAAACAACGCCAGAAAGCGTCGCGTTGTTGCTTCGGAATCCGCCGGCGGATGACTGGCAACGAGGTTCACAGCCTCCTCGAGATTACTGGTGAGCAGATACCGGCGCGGCATGAGCATCTGCGCATGCTCGGTCAGCTTACACTCCAGCACGAACAGCCGTTCTCCCCGTTCCCGCGCCTCGACCATCATGTCCCGATCGCGGGGGGTGAGCGCCTCGGAAAGCAGCACTTCAGCGGGCTCTCCCTCGTCCTCCAACTCCGTCCCGGAAAGCACCTGAACCGATTCGCTCGCGCCCTCGAGCGCCTCGTCGAAGGAGGCTTCAAGCTTTTCGAGGGTATTGAGCATCGCTTCCAGACTCGCTGTACCCCGGCCCGACAATGCGTCCTCGAGCCGGTGCGCGAGCCGGGCAACACTCGTGTAGCCGAGAAAAGCGGCCTCGGACTTCACGGAATGGGCATATCTCAGCGCCCTGCGGCGGTCTTCGACTGAAAGGTTCTCTTCGTCGGCTTCCTGCAAAGTGCGCCGAAGCAGGGGCAGATACTGCCGGCCGTCCTGCCGGAACAGGCGAAACAGCTCTGGATCAACCTGTCTGGAGCTTACGTTACTCACGATACCACCTATCGCTCGAGTTTCATGAACAGCTTGAGTGCACGCTGACGAACCGAGGCGTCAGCATCCTCCAACCCCGCAAGTATCAGATTGCGAAACAGCTGCAGACGATCAATCTCGCCGATCGTCTCCATCACGACCCGCCTCATCTCCGCGTTCCCCCTCTGGAAAACCGCCGACAGATCCCCCGCGGACTGTGCAATCTTCAACCGCCCGATGGAGCGCACGCAGGAGAGCACGACCTGCTGCTCCGGATCGTGCAAACCCTGCTTGAGAAACGTGTAGGCGGTTCTCTTTCCGAGGTTGCCGAGACTCCTGGCGGCGAAGGTGCGGGTGCTCGTGCTGGTGCCCGAGGTGAGCATGCGGCCGAGGCTGAAGAGGTCCTGGGGACGTCGTTCACGCGCGCCCGGGCCGGCGCCGGGGTTCGCGGTGCGGCCGCCGTTCGCGCCCGGGCTGGCGGTCGCTCCCGGGCCGGGGTTCGCGCCCGCGCCGGCGCCGGGGTTCGCGGTGCGGCCGGGGTTCGCGCCCGGGCCGGGGTTCGCGCCTCCGCCCGGGCCGGCGTTCCCGGCGCGGCCACCTCGGCCACCGCCTGCGGCCCGGCCGGCGGCCTTTCCCCGGCGC
>JAWLDL010000011.1:0-17127 GCA_041686675.1 Spirochaetia bacterium
GGCCCGGCGGCGGCCGGCAGCCCGGAAGCGACCGGCGCCAACGCCGGGGCCGCCGGCAACGCGGGCGGCGGCGCCAACGCCGGGGCCGCCGGCAACGCGGGCGCCGGGCCGGGGCCCGCCGAGCCCGGCCGGCACCCCCGGCGCCCGCGCCCCGGCATGGACGAGGTCGCGCCGGGACACTACGTGTCGGTGTACTTTCGCGAGGAGCAGGAAGCCGGGGTCAGCCGCTGAGGGTGTCCTCGGTGACGACGGCGAGGCGCGGGGCGTGGAACCCCACCCAGAGTCCGCCGCCGAGCAGGATCGCGCCGAGAAGCAGCAAAACGAGATAGCCCGGCAGCACTCCGGGAAACACCGAGGGCACGGCAACGCCCAGCAGGGCGAGGACGGCCCCCACTGCCGCGGTGAGGGCGCCGATCCAGATCAGGACGGTGCCGAGCACGGCTATTCGGCGGCGCCGGCGCTCGAAACTCTCGGCGACGATCTGAACCCAGCGGAATGCCTTGGTCTGATCGACCTCGTGACGGCCCGCGATGCGTCTGCTGATCTCAACAAGCTCCGTCCCCGCGCGCAGCTCCGCTACCATCTCCGGCAGAGCGCGGGAGGACTTCTCAGCATCCAGCCGACGTTGTTCCTCAAGCGTCATGACCATTGCCTCCGGCCAGACCGAACGGCCCCACATCCCGGTTGCGGCCGTGACCGAACCCGTACGGCGCGAGGAACCCGATGAGTACGAAAAATGCGCCGAGTCCCGCGAACACGATGGTACTACCCCACAGCCCCCAGGCAGAGCCGAGCCGGGCCTTCTCCGGCTCCTCGGCCTCGTAGTACACCGTCACCTGCTCGTCGATATCGTACACCCGCGAATTGCGGCCCGAGGGCGCAGTAAACTCCACCCGCCGACCCGCCGGGGTATCGAACCTCACCACCGGATAGTAGAGAACACCGGCGTCCCCGCCGATGAAGGGCGGCGCGGCGCCCTCCACCCGCTCGTATCCGAGAACCGTTCCCTGCACCTCACGTGCCTGCTGCATGAAAAAGATGGTGCCGAGCGCCTGGATGGCACCCACCAGAATGAGCGCCCCGCCTAGAAGTTTGAAGAGGTTTCCGAACAGTTGTCGTGCGTTCATAGTCGAGCTCAAATATACTACGTGGCAGGCGGGTGGCGGCAATCGCACGCGGGGGGCGCGATCGGCCGTGGCGGTCGCCGGGTCGAGCTTTACCGCTTTCGTCGACTTTTATATATTCTGACACATGGAACAGACAACCGACACCAAGAAAGCCATATTGGATCTCGAAGGGGCAAACTGCACCTCATGCAGTATCGCCATCGAACATCTCGGCAAGAAGCTGGACGGGGTTCACGACATCATGGTCGATCGTGGCACGAGCACGGTGCAGGTCGAGTACGAAGGGGACATCAAGACCCTGGACAAGATCTGCGACTTCGTGGATCGTCTCGGCTACCACGCATCGATTCGCCAGACGGAGGAGTAGCAGCCCGGCGCTTCAGGTCGGAATGGCCTCACCGTCTTTCATGCCCGCAATGCGCGCATTGAGCCTCGACAGACGCTGCGCAAGCAGCCTCGCGAGGAAGATGCCGTAGTGCGGGTTTTCTTTTATCGCGTTCACAAAACTGTTCTTCGAGATGCGGATGAGGCTGCTCTCTCCGCGTGATATCACGGTGGCCGACCGCCTGTCGTTGAGCAGAAACGACATCTCCCCGAGAAACATGTCTTCAGGCCCGAGGCTGGTGATGTGCTCGCCACCGGAGTAGACGTCGAGCGTACCGGAGACGATATAGTACAGGTAGTTTGATTCCTCGCCTTCGGTGAATACCACATCGCGGTCCGAAAACTGCGTCTCCTCCTGGTCCTGGAAGATGCCGGGCACCGCGTTGACCTCGTGGGTGGGATGCGAGAGCTCGAAGGAGACCTCGTTCCCGGCGTCGTTGTACTGCAGGTTCTCCATGTAATGACTGGTCATGGTGATGCCGTGACCGTGGAGTGCCAGGTTGGGACCATCCGAGTTGGAGGCGATCCGTGAGCGCCAGTCGAACCCCCGCCCCTCATCGCGAATACGGAAATATGACCGCTCGGGCGTGATGCGATAGGTAAAATGCACCCGCTTGTTGCGCACTCCCGGCTGACGCGCCTTCTGCCGAATGAGATCGATGATATCGCCGTGCTCTTCGAGCCACCGGGTCTTCTCCTCGTAGGAGATCTCGCAGTTTCCGTGCTCCACCGCGTTCATGAGCATCTCGAAGAGACCCACGTGAAGCCGTTCCTTCCTGTCGATGTCGATGTAGTGCGAGTTGTAGAGGAAGTTCGTGACGAGATTCGCGTAGGTATGGACGTTGAACGGATCATTGTCCATGACGAGATTCCCCGAGATGCTCCCGGTGAGGTAGCTCTGTATGCCACGCTGGAAGAGGATCTGACGGTTCTGCACGATGATTCGCAGCACCCGGAAGAAACTCGAGACGAACTGCCCCCGCGGGATGAGACTGATGATGTTGGAGTCGGGCATCTGCTTGGAGAGTTCTTTCTCCTGACTGCCGACGTGCACACCTATGATGCCCCCGTAGTGGAGCCACGGATCCGACTTGATGAGATCGAGAATGCTCTCGGCGTCCACGTTTGCGTCGCCGAAGTTGATAACGTTTACTTCCGGAAGCTCGTACTTGAGGTACTCGAGGGCTCGTTCCGCGTCGTCGAAGAACACGGGCTCGAATACATTGTCGAACTTCCCGCAGATGCGAAGAATCCGATCATTGACTTCGTGATCGGAGCTTATAACCGGCATTTTGCGCATGGTCGACCTACTCCCCGGTTTGAGTATCGGCATGCTGGGGCAACAGCCCGAGCCGCCGATAGATCTCCTTTGCCACCGACACGCGGTTGAGAATGTAGAGATGGAGTCCCCGGACGTCATTTTCGAGGAGGTCAGCTGCCTGCTCGACCGCCCACGAGATACCGACCTCCGCCGCCTCCTCGTCTTCTGTGCAGGCCGCCATGCGCCGCTGCAACTCCGCGGGATAGCGCGAGCCGAGGGCGAAGTCGGGGATGCGCCGATAGCTCCGCAGAGACGTCACCGGCATGAGTCCCGCCACGATGGGAACGTCGATCCCGGCTATGGCGCATCGCTCCCTGAAATCGTAGAAGTCGTGATTGTCGAAAAAGAGCTGGGTGCAGATATAGTCGGCGCCGGCATCCACTTTCTCCTTCAGATGCGCCATCTCCTCCACCCGATTCGGCGTCGCCGGGTGCCCCTCGGGAAAGCCCGCCACGCCGATGCCGAAGCCCCGCGGATCGGCGTGCGCGCCGGTCGCGTTGTACTCTTTGATGAGGTGAACGAGGTCGATGGCATGCTCGAAGTCGCCGTGGTCACAGCCCACCCCCGAATTTTCCCTGGGCGGGTCCCCCATGAGCGCCATCACATTGGAGATGCCGCGGGCGGCATAGTCGCCGAGCATCGCCCATACTTCCTCCCGCGAGTGGCAGACGCTGGTGAGATGGGGCACGGGGAGCAGCTTCGTCTCGTTCCTGATACTGAGCACAAGCTGGTGTGTGTTCTCCCGCGTGGTGCCCCCGGCACCGTAGGTAACACTGACAAAGCTCGGCCCGAGCTGCTCGAACTCCCTCATCGAGGACAGCAGCCGTTTCCAGGCCGCATCGGTTTTGGGCGGGAAAAACTCGAAGCTGAAGGTCGCCTCGCGCGCGGCGAAAACGTCCGCGATGTGAGTGCGCTCGGTGTATCGGTCCGGGGTAGTAGGCATTGTGCAGAGACTACGGGTTTCGGGCGCTCATGGCAATAAAAACGCCTTCCCGGAGGAAGGCGTGCTGCATGCACATGCTGTGCGTGCGGAATTACTTCGAGTAGAACTCAACGACCGCCTGCTCTTCGGCAATGGTCGGAATGAGATCGCGCGTCGGCAGCACCGAGACGGTGCCCTGCAGCTCGTCCTTGGAGATCGAAAGCCAGGGAGGAACGGGTCGGCTGGAGTTCTCCGCCATGAGGTGACGAACGAGGTCACGCGTGGCCTTGCGATCGCGGGCTCCGATGAGATCGCCCGGTCGCACCGTGGCGGAGGGAACCGTCACCTTACGCCCGTTCTGAAGGATGTGACCGTGGGAGACGAGCTGACGCGCCTGCTGACGGCTGGTAGCCATTCCGAGACGGTACACGACGTTGTCGAGGCGGCGCTCGAGCAGCACGAGCATATTGGTGCCGGTTACGCCCTTCATTCTCTTCGCGTGATAAAACAGGTTTCGGAACTGACGCTCGGACAGGCCGTAGGCCCACTTGAGCTTCTGTTTCTCGGCGAGCTGGCGTCCATATTCAGTCTGGCGGATACGCCCCTTCTTGGGCTCACCGGGAGGTTTGGGCTTCTTCTTGAGTAGTCGATCGTATTTGTCGTTGCCAAAGATGTTTACGCCGAACCGGCGTACAATCTTACCCTTGGCTTTCTCGTTCCTGGCCATCCAAAAAACTCCTCACAACGTTAACACAGATAATTGGCGTGGGAAATCAGCCTGTGGAATCCCAAAGGTATGATAGCCTCTGCAAAGTGTCAAGACCCTCCGAAGATCCGGCCGATTCGTCGCCACACCGATGAATCGTCGCCGTCCCGACGCTCCTGCTTCGAGCGATCCGGCGCACTCTCGCCGGAGCCGGCGTTACCGGAGCGGCCGGCGGCACCGGACCGGCCGGCGGTTGACTCGCTCAACTCGAAATCCTCCCCGTACTTGCGCCGGTAGTATTCGAGCCGATCCTCAACCGATGTCTTGGCCGTTGGCTTGTGATGGTGGGTCTGCCGCGTGGGCTTGTGATGCGCTTGCGGATGCTTTCTCTCGCCGCCCGCGCCTTCCTTCCTGCCGGCGCCGCCATCACCGCTTTTCGTGGCCTCGCCCCGTCCGGGACTCTTCCGACTGGTCGAGGCCGCGGCGCTCGCCTCCGCCTTGCCGGCCTCATGAGGACGCCGCTCGCCGCCATCATGCGATCTTTCGCCGCCGCGGGACCGCTCACCGCCGCGGGTTCTCTCGCCGCCGCTTCGCCGGCCGCTCTTCGAGCTCGTGCGCGAGCTCCGCCCGCCGTGACTTCCTCCGGCCGCCGGCGCCCGCTCGTGTTTGATGCCGAGCTCTTTGCGGACCTGCCCGAGGTACTTGCCCGCGCTCGCATCATCCTTGAAGTCGTCGTCCGTCACCCGGCCGACGGGGATCTTCATGCCGATCAGATCCTCGATCGACTCGAGACTGTACACGTAGCGCTCGCACGCCAGGGCTGCGGCCCGACCGCTCGCGCCCGCCCGGGCGGTGCGTCCGATGCGGTGAACGTAGTTTTCCGGGTCCTCGGGAAGATCGTAGTTGATGACGATATCGAGGTTGTCGACGTGCAGCCCGCGCGCGGCAACATCGGTGGCGACGAGAAAGCGCACACTGCCGTCTTTCATGCCGTCGATGAGCTTCATCCGCTTGCGCTGCGGAAGATCGCCCATGATGAACTCGGCTGAGAATCCGTTGTACTGCAGCCGAAGCGCAACCTCCTCGGCGGCCTGCTTGGTATTCGTGAAAATGAGTCCGTTTTCCGGCTTGTAGCGCTCGAGCAGACCGAGGACGAGGCCGAGCTTCTCGTTCCGCGCAACGTGGAAGAGCTCCTGCTCCACCGTCTCGACGGTGATATGCTCGGGCTCAATGTCGACCTCCTCGGGGTCGTTCATGTACTGCCAGGCGATGTTGCGCACCTTGGTGCTCAGCGTCGCGCTGAAGAGCATCGTCATGCGCTGGTCCTTCGGCAGCATGTCGCGCATCATCCGACGGATGTCGGGGTAGAACCCCATGTCGAAGAGGCGATCGGCCTCGTCGATCACCACGATGCCGATGTTGTCGAAGGGCAGCTTCCTCGAGGAGTGGAAGTCCAGCAGCCGTCCCGGCGTACCGATGATCACGTCCACCCCCTCCTTCAGTGCCTTCTCCTGCGGACCGTATCCGACCCCGCCGTAGAAGTTGGCAATCCTGAAGGGCAGATGCGCCCCGATGCGCTGTGCCTCGCGCTCGATCTGAACGGCCAGCTCGCGCGTCGGCGCCACGATGAACGCCTGCCGCCCCTTGTAGCGCTCGTCCTCTGAGAGGAGCTGGAATATGGTGATGAGGAACGCCGCCGTTTTGCCGGTTCCCGTCTGGGACTGTACCGTCACATCGCGGCCTTCGAGGGTGTGCGTAAATGTACGTTCCTGCACCGGCGTGCACTCGACGAAACCCATGTCGTCGACTCCGCGCCGGAGATCGGAGTGTAACTCTAGTTCGGTGAATTGCATCAGGCAAAAATATCCAATATTTCGCTCTGAGACAAGGGGCACGTCCCCACCGGCGCAATCCCCCCGGCCACGTCAGGCAATCAATCTCAACGCGCCCCTTGCCTCGTCGCATGCCCATCTGGACCTCCCTGAACAAGTTCAAGGTCGGTCGATGGACATGCGCCGGGCGCAGGGCCGCCTCGGAACGCCATCGCCTGACGTGGCCGGGCCGGACCGTCTCCCAAGAAGACACCATTCCATGCTCGCGGGGTGGGTGGGGTCGGGCCACTGCGGGCTTCGGTCGACCACTCAGCAGTGGTCGACTGCCCCGCCGCACGAAGCGGCGGGGCACCCTCCGTGTCCCTCGTGTCCTGGCGGGCAGGGGTGGCGCTTCCGAACGCCGCACCCACCTGCCGAAAGCGCCGGACGTTCACACGCCGTCGCGCCGGCGGAGGATCGTGTCGACCGCCTCCGCAAACCCCCGTGCGCCCCGGGCCTCGGTCACGTAGGCCGGCGGGGAGGTCAACCGCGAGAGGAAGTCGCGGACGTTGGCCACGCCGATGGAGGACGGGAATGCAGCAAAGGCGGGCTCGTCGTTCGGGGAGTCACCGATGAACACGCTCTCCTCGAGCGCCTGCTCGGGCGGGACGGCGGCATCGCGGGCGAGAAGCATCTTCATGCAGCCGACCTTGTCGTAGTCGCCGGCCCAGGCGTTTACATGGATACTCGATATCTTGTAGTTGAGACCCACTTCGTCGAGCACTCTGCAGATGCGGTCGATCTGCTCATCGCCGAGGGGGCCGACGTCCTCGGCAAAATCGATCGCGAGGTCATAGAGGCGGAAGGGCTGGTCGGCGGCGATTGCCGCCTCGGGAACGGCCTCGAGAACGCGCCGCCGCGCCTCCTCGAGCCGTGAGAGGCCGGCGCGGCGTTCCTCCTCCGGGAGCACGTAGACCCGGTGCATGCGGCGCTCGCTGCGGTCGTAGGAGAAGTAGAAGGCGCCGTTCTCACCGACCACGGCGTCCACCGGCCACATTCGCGCGATGTGGTCGCACCAGCCGGCCGGGCGCCCCGTGACCGGCACCACCCTGATGCCCGCCTCGTGGAGGCGCCACATGGCGTTAAGGCTTGATGCCGGCAGAAGCCCCTCGTCGGTCATGGTATCGTCTATGTCGGCGAAGAGGTAACCGAGACGCCCGCACAGCTCGGACGAAATGGCGGAAATCAGCTCCATGGCTATCGCGTTATCCGGCCGGTCTCGATGAGAGCATCCACGTCGATGTCGGCGTACTTCACGAAGGTCTGCTCGGCGTTCGGCAGATGCGCTGCCTCTCCCACCCCCACGCAGTACATCCCGGCCGCGAGCCCTGCCTCGATGCCGCTTTCGGCGTCCTCGAAGACCACGCAACGCTCGGCAGGGACACCGAGGCGCTCAGCGCTCAACTCGAAGATCTGCGGGTCGGGCTTGCTGCGGTCGAGGTCGTGGCCGGTGACAAAGGCGTCAAAGAAACCCTTGAGCCCGAGTGAATTGACGACGGTCATCGCGTTGCGACTGCCGGAGGCGAGCGCCGTCTTTACGCCCCGTTCGCGAAGCGCCGCCACGAACTCCAGGGCACCCGGGTAGAGATCGTCCTCGTTTATGTCTTCGAGCAGCTTCTGATAGTAGCCGTTCTTTCGATCGGCGAGCTGCTTTTTCTGCTCCTCGGGGAGCTTTACGCCGTTGTGGTCGAGGATCACCTGCAGAGATTCCATGCGCGAAACCCCACGCAACTGATGATTGAGGGTCTCGTTGAAATCCCAGCCCTCCTCGTCGGCAAGCCGCTTCCATCCGAGATAGTGGTAGCGATCGGTAAATGCGATGACCCCGTCCAGATCGAACAGTGCGGCCTCGATGAGCTTCGCCATAGTATCTCCTCCTGCTTTCCCCGGCTCCCGGGCTATCCGTCGGTCCCCTGCTGCATCTGCTTCTCGATCTTCGCCCAGCTATCGCGCAGGGATACCGCCCGATTGAACACCGGGTGTTCCGGGGTGAAGTCTTTGCTGTCGGGAGCGAAATAGCCGTGGCGGAGAAACTGATAGGTGATCCCCGTCTGTGCCTCGCGCAGGGCGGGCTCCGCCTTGCAGTCCGTATACGTCTCCAGCGAGGAGGGATTGAGGAAGTCGGTGAAGTCCCCGCCCTCTTTCTCCCGCTCCACCGGGTTCGGCACGGTGAAGAGCCGGTCGTAGACGCGCACCTCGGTGTCCACCGCGTGGGCGGTGCTCACCCAGTGAAGCGTCCCCTTCACCTTGCGGCCGTCCGGCGTCGAGCCGCCGCGTGACTCGGGGTCGTAGGTGCAGCGCAACTCCACGACCTCGCCCGCATCGTCCTTTATGACCTCGGTACAGGTGATGTAGTACGCGTGCTTGAGTCTGACCTCACGGCCCGGGGCAAGGCGGAAGAATTTCTTCGGCGGATCCTCGCGGAAGTCCTCGCGATCGATGTAGATTTCCCGCGAGAACGGCACCATGCGCGAACCGGCGCCCGGGTCCTCCGGGTTGTTCTCAGCCTCGACGTCCTCGACCTGTCCCTCGGGATAGTTCTCGATAACCACCTTCAGGGGTTTGAGCACGACCATCACCCGCGGCGCTGTCTTGTTGTGCTCTTCGCGCAGGAAATGCTCGAGCAACGCGATATCGAGCACGCTGTTGGTCTTCGACACACCGATGTGACGGCAGAACGTCCTGATCGCGGCCGGGCTGTAGCCCCTGCGCCGCATGCCCGACAGTGTCGGCATCCGCGGGTCGTCCCATCCGGAGACATAGCCTTCGTTCACCAGGCGCAGGAGCCTCCGTTTGGAGAGCACCGTGTAGCTGAGGTTCAGCCGCGCGAACTCGATCTGCCGCGGCCGGTCGCTCGGGGCCTCGAGCGCCTCGAGAAACCAGTCGTAGAGCGGACGGTGATTCTCGAACTCGAGGGTGCAGATCGAGTGGGTAATCCCCTCGATCCAGTCCGATTGGCCATGCGCCCAGTCGTACGTGGGATATATGCACCACTCGTCACCGGTGCGCTGATGATGGGCATGGCGGATGCGGTACATGATGGGATCACGGAGATTGAGATTGGGCGATGCCATATCGATTCTCGCCCGGAGCACATGTGACCCGTCGGGAAACTCGCCCGCCCGCATGCGCTCGAAGAGATCAAGATTCTCCTCGACCGGTCGCTCCCGGTAAGGGCTCTCCACGCCGGCCTCGGTAGGCGCACCACGCTGCTCGCTCACCTGCTCGGCCGACTGGCTGTCAACGTAGGCCTTGCCGTCGCGGATGAGCTTCAGGGCGAGCTCGTAGAGCCGGCCGAAGTAGTCGGAGGCGTAGAACTCGCGCTCACCCCAGTCGTAGCCGAGCCAGCGCACGTCCTCCCTGATGGAGTCGACGTACTCCAGCTCCTCTTTTTCCGGGTTCGTATCGTCGTACCTGAGATTGCACTGCCCGCCATAGTCCCCGGCAATGCCGAAATTCAGGACGATGGACTTTGCATGCCCGATGTGGAGATATCCGTTTGGTTCCGGCGGAAAGCGCGTATGTACGCGGCTCCCGTATGTGTTCCGTTCGAGGTCTTCATCGACGATGTCCCGGATGAAGTCGCGGGAGCCGGAATCGGTCGGTGTCGAATCACTCATGCCCGTGCTCCAATCTGCTTTCGGTTGACTCTATCAGAGTCCCGGCGCCGCGGCAACCGGCGCCCGGTAGCAGATCGAAGCGCCGCCGTGGTAAGCTCCCGACACGATCACAGTTCGATCCCACGAGGAGGTGCGCAGTGCTGACCATCGCCATTGCCCAGACCAGACCGAAGTTCCTCGACAATTTCGCCAACTACGAGGACGCCTTCGAGCTTATCGAGAGCGTGCATGCCGACATTTACCTCTTTCCCGAGCTCTTCCTCTCCGGATACACCTTCTCGACACAGGACGAGGTGGAGAGTATCGCCCTCACGCAACACAACAGTTATTTCGACGGGTTTCGTACACTCTCGCGGGAACGCGGCATCGGCATCTGCGGCGGGTACGCCGAGGCCGCCGACACCGCCATCTACAACTCCTCCTTCTTCATCGGAGACGGAGAGCTCATCGCGCACTACCGCAAGGCCCACCTCTTCTACCGCGAGACGCAGTTCTTCACACCCGGGAACAGCGACTTCTCGGTCTTCGAATACAAGGGAGCACGAATCGGAATAATGGTCTGCTTCGACTGGATCTTCCCCGAGGCGGCCCGCTCGCTCGCCATGCTCGGGGCCCAGATCATCCTCCATCCGTCGAACCTCGTGCTGCCCTACTGCCAGCGGGCGATGTACGCCCGTTCGGTGGAGAACCGTGTCTACATTGCCACGGCCAACCGGGTCGGCACCGAGAGCAATACCCTCGGCGACGATCTCACCTTCACCGGCGAGTCCCAGGTGGTCTCACCGACGGGGGAGTACATTCTCACCTTCGGAGAGACCGAACGCGCCATCCGCACCGTTGACCTCGATCCCACGGCCGCCGACGAGAAGAGCCTGAATCAGTTCAACAACCTCTTCGATGATGTGCGCCCGGAGCTCTACGTTACCCGTCCCAGATGATGCGCGATTTGAATCCGTTCCGACTGCGGCGACAGCGCTCCGCCCTCGACCGCAGGCAGGCCGGGCGCCGGCGGCCGACACGCAACCGCGGCCCCGCCACACGCCCGCTCAAGCACCTGCGAGAGAGCGCGGAAAAGTACCGCCAGATCTTCGAGAACGCCAACGACGCAATCTACCTCTTCGAGCTCGACGAGCGCGGGCTGCCCGGGCGCATACTCGAGGTGAATGAGGTCGCCTGCCGGCGACTCGGCTACACTCGCGGGGAGTACCTCGCCATGGATCCGGCGCAACTCGATGCGCCGGAGACGGACGTCGACATCCCCGAGAGCATGGACCGCCTGAGGGATCAGGGGCACGAGCAGATCGAGCTCGTTCACCTCGCAAAGGACGGCACACGCATTCCCGTGGAGGTGAGCTCGCACCTGTTCACGGTGAACGGCAGGACTCGTCACCTCTCGATTGTCCGTGACATTCGCGAGCGCAAGCAGGCCGAGCAGCGAATGCGCGACTCGTTGCGTGAGAAAGAGGTACTCCTGCAGGAGATCCACCACCGGGTGAAGAACAACCTGCAACTCGTCTCGAGCCTTATCAATCTGGAGAGCCGCGATATCGGCGAGCGTGCGGCCGTGGATCTGCAGGCTCGTGTACGCGCCCTCGCCCTCGTGCACGAAGTGCTCTACAGCGTGGAGGAACTCTCCACCAGCCGCTTCGACGAGTATCTCACTACCCTCGTCGGCGAGCTCCAGCTCATCTACGGGAGCGGCGCGATACACCTGGAGCTCGCGCTCGAGCCGAGAATCCTGCCGATCGATACCGCCGTTCCGCTCGGGCTCCTGGTGAACGAGGTCGTCTCGAACGCGTTCAAGCATGCCCATCCGGACGGAGAAGCGGGGGCACTGCGGATCGAGCTCTCGGGCGACGGGGGAACCCTGGTACGGATTGCCGACGACGGAGTGGGCCTGCCCGAAAACGCCCGCACCGGCAACTCCCTCGGCCTCGTGCTGATCGACGAGCTTTCGAGTCAGCTCAACGCAACCGTCGAAGTCTCCCGTGAGGGGGGTACGACCTACAGTATCTATATTCCGGAGGATAGAAATGCCCGATCATGAGGTGAAACACGACACCGAAATGACGACCTTCTCGATCGAGCTCGATGGCGCAGAGGCCGTGCTTATGTATCTGCCGGTCGGCGAGGACGTGCTCGACTTCAAGGACACCTACGTCCCGTCCGAGCACCGCGGTCGCGGGGTTGCCGCCGCCCTCGCCCGGGCCGCCTTCGAATACGCGAAGGAACACGGCTACCGGGTCATTCCGACCTGCCCCTACATCGAAACCTATCTCAAGCGCCATCCAGAATACGAAGATCTCGTCACGCGACGCCGCTGAGGCCGGTGGAGGCGTAGCGGACCCGCTCGCCGAGCTCGTCGTGTAGAATATCGAAGGCCGCTCTGCCGGTGCAGTGACCGGTGTAGAGAGCCGGCACGTCGGAAAGCCGCCGGGCAAGGTCGCGCACGCGCGCCTCTTCCTCAGTCTTCAAGTGAAAGCCGCCGATTACACCGCGCACCGCTCCGTGGGTGGTCGCCTCCGCCACGATGTTGGCGATACCGGAGTGGGAGCACCCGGTCACGACGTGGATGCCGTCGGGCTGCTTCACCCACAGGAAGAGCTCTTCCTCGAAGGGATCGAGCTCGAGCTCTCCGTCAGCCTTTCGGTAGAGGTGACGGTTACCGGATGGCGTCGGATGTGGTCTTTCAGAGACTCTCGAGACACCCACGCCGGGGGCCACCCGAGCCACGTCGTCCACCTCCCGGATGCGGTCGCGGTGAGCCACCCAGAGCTCGGTATCGAGCCCGATCGAGCGCGTGTTGTCGCCGCTCTTGGAGTATCGCGGGGTGGTAATGCCCCGGCCCGCAAAGACGGGCGCATGCGTGTTCAGCTCGAAGAAGGTGTGAAGGCCACCGGTGTGGTCGGCGTGCGCGTGGGAAAGAACGAGGGCATCGGCATCTTCGATGCGAATACCAAGCCGCTCGGCATTCTCGGCAAACGCCGAGCTCGCGCCGGTATCAAAAAGAATCCTCGCCTCGGCTGTCTCGATCCAGATCGAGATCCCGTGCTCGGCCCGCAGGTCAGCGTTGTGCCGTTCGTTTTCGACGAGTACCGTGAAGTCCATATCTCATTGTAACACGTCGGTGGACGGGGCGTGCACCGCCGACGTACTTTGAGCGGCGAGGAGCGTTGAGATATGCAGGGAGAAACCGGCGAGAGTGCACCCGCGGGGCGGCGCGTGGCGGTCGTGGGCGCGGGGATCAGCGGGCTCGCTGCGGCCGGCTCGCTGCTCGCCGCAGGGTTCGAGGTAACCGTGTTCGAGCGCGGACGAGGCCCCGGCGGCAGGGCCGGACGGCGACGAGTGCCCGGATTCGAGTTCGACCACGGCGCCCAGTACTTCACCGTGCGCTCCCGGGCCCTAACCGATCAGACCGCCGCCTGGGTCGAGGCGGGAGTCGCTGCACAGTGGTCGCCGCGCATGGCGACAGCGGGCGACGGGGCGCTGCGCCCGAAGAGCTCACGCACGACGCGCTACGTCGGCGTGCCCGGGATGAGCGCCCTCACCCGAAGCCTCACCGAAGGGCTCGACCTGCGGACGCAGACCCGGGTGCTCTCGGCGACCCTGCGACGTGGCGCCGGCGGAGCACCGCAGTGGATGCTCGAGCTCTCAGGCGGCGACGACGACGCCGGCGACGATGAAACCGGCCCCGCCCGCAGTGCCGGACCCTTCGACGCCCTGCTTCTCGCGTGCACCCCGCAGCAGGCACTTCCGCTCCTCGACGCTGCGCCGGAGTTTGCCGCACGTGCCGGGGAGGTGGTGTTCGATCCCGTCTGGGCGGTGCTCCTCGGGTTTGATCACCCGCCGGAGGTCGCCGCCGACGCCGTCTTCATCGAGCACCCGGCGCTGAGCTGGGCAGCGCGCAACGACACCAAGCCTGGGCGCGCAGGGGGCCCCGCCTGGGTTCTGCATGCGACGGGATCATGGTCGCGCGGCCGTGAAGATGAAGCTCCCGAATCCGTTCTCGCCGAGCTTCTGCCCGCGTTCGAAGAAGCCGTCGGTCTGCCTTTGCCGGAGCCTGTCTACGCCGCCGCGCACCGCTGGCGCTACGCCCGGCCCCGCTCCGCCCTGGCCGAGAACGCGCTCTGGGATGCCGATTTGAACGTGGGAATGTGCGGTGACTGGTGCTCCGGCGCCCGTATCGAGGGAGCCTTCGAGAGCGGACTCGCGGCGGCTCGCCGGCTACTGGACCCCGGAGCCGGGCTTCAGTAGCTTATCGGCATGCTCAACTGGATCGACTCACTGTCATATGGAATGCTCGTACCGGTCGCCCTGCTTCTCGGCCTGGCTCCGTTTCAGCCGCAGCCGCATCTGTTCGAGAAGCTCGGCATGCTCGCCCAGGGAACGCTCTCCCGCCCGATCGATATCTTCGACCTCCTGCTGCACGCCACGCCGATAGCGATTCTTCTAGTGAAGGTCGTGCGCGACCTCATCGCCGGGAGCGCCGCCGGCTGAGGCCGCTTCTACGGAGACCGGCTCCGGCCGACTCCAGGAGTCGGGGCGCTGCCGCGTAGTGAAGATGCTTCGCCCCTCGAATCCGCCGGCGTCGACGAAAAACGCGCGAAGCGACCCCGGCAAATCGGCGATGAGGGCGTCGGAGATGGAAACCGCGCCCGGCTCGGTGGCCGCCTTCTCGAGGTGGGCTGCGAAGTTGATGGTTTCGGATATGATTCGCCCGGTGTCGTTCATGTAGCGCACCGGTCCGCGATCCATTCCGATGCGTACGGAGATCGGCGCGGCGATGGGTTTCTCGGGTCTGGCGTTGAATACGGGAAGTGTCGCCTGAATCTCGAGCGCGCACTGCACCGCGCGCACCGCGTCCTTCTTCATGGAGAAGGCCATCACACCTCCGTCCCCCGCCCAGGACCATATGCGCCCGTCGTAGTGCGCCAGACGGTCTCTGAGGAATGCCCAGAACTGATAGTAGACCCGCTCCATGGTCCGCTGACCGACACCACGAACCAGGGACGAGCTCCCCACGATGTCCACACTCGCGACGGTGACCTCATACTCACGCCCCTCGCGAAGGGCACCCCAGTTCGGCAACTCCTGCAGGTCGCGGGAGCTCTCGCGGAGCTTGCGGCGGTCGAAGTCGTAGACATAGCCGGCCCGCGCAAGGTTCGACAAGAAAATCTCGAGCTCCTTGACCGCAACACGACGCCCCATCAGAGCAGAGCCGTCGGACTCGATGAGCAGCTGGACGAGATCGTAGACCTTCTTCTTCTCCTCACACGCCTCCACGAGCGTCTGAGCCGCGTCCCGGACCGGCACGGTGATGTGATTGTGGCGGTTGGTCAGGCTGTGCAGATCGAATTTTCGAAGAACGAGGGCTCCGAGTTCGGATATCTCATCGCTATTGAAGCTGCTCGAGAGCAGCTCTATCAGCCCCGCGCGAAGACTCGCGTCGAGCATATCAAGCACCTCCACTGAGACCTTAAGACGTCTGAGCGTTTTTGGCTAATTTGGACTTTTATTATGCAGCGATCGGGAAATCAATGCAAGGGGCATCCCGGCTACAGGTCGCCCTCCTCACGGGTCCCTCACGTCTGCCTCACGCACCCCTCATTCGAGCGGGACCCATGTGGCCCCGGCTTTGGCGGATTCAACCGCGCGCTCTATAAAGAGCATGCCCCGCAGGCCGTCGTGCACGTCGGGGAAGACGTACTCATCCCGGGCCATGGGGCTGCCGTCGAGGTGGCGTCGAACCGCCTCGATGAATCCATCGTAGACATTGGCGAATGCTTCGAGGTAGCCCTCGGGATGTCCGGAGGGAACGCGGGAAATGGAGCTCGAGATGTCCGAAACGTAGGAGGCATTCCGGCTCCAGGTCTCCTTCGGCCTGCCGTAGCGGTAGACGCCCATGTGGTTGGGGTGTTCCTGGTCCCACACGATGGCACCGTCGGAGGCATAGGCCTTGATCCGCAGCGCATTCTCCTCGCCGGTCGCGACCTGACTGATGGCCACGGTTCCCTTCCCGCCGCCTGAGAGTCGCACCAGGATATTGGCATCCTCATCGAGCACGCGGTCGGGCAGAAAGGTACTCGTATCGGCACAGAGCTCTACGATTTTCTCGCCGGTGATGTATTCGAGGAGGTTCACCGCGTGGGAGCCGATGTCGCCAAGCGCACCTCCCGCCCCCGATTGCGCGGGATCGGTGCGCCACACCGCCTGCTTCATCCCCTCTTTTTCATGCGGATACATGAGGAAATCCTGCAGATACTCGACCATAACCTTCCGCACCGACCCCATCTCGCCGGCGGTGAACATCCGCCGCGCCTCACGCACCAGCGGATTCCCGGTGTAGTTGTGAGTGAGCGCGAACACGCGCCCGGTCGTCTCCACCAGCTCGACGAGCTCCCGCGCCTCGTCGGCGCTATAGGTCATCGGCTTGTCACAGGCTACGTGGAATCCGGCTTGCAGAAACGTCTTTGCCACGGGAAAGTGCATACTGTTCGGCGTTACGATTGAGACGAAGTCGATGCGCTCGCCGTCGGGAAGACGCGCCTCGGCTCGTGCCATCTCCTCATAGTCCCCGTAACAGCGTGACGGGTCGAGGTAGAGCTCCTCACCGGTCTTCCTGGTGTTCTCGGGATCCCGCGAGAATGCCCCCGCGACCAGCTCGACCTCGTTGTCGAGCGCGGCCACCAGCCGATGAACGCCACCCATGAAGGCGCCCTGACCGCCTCCGACCATCCCCATTCGTAGCTTCCGCTTCCATGATTCCATGCGTGCGCCTCCTGTGCGTGATCTACTCGAGTCCGAGCATTCGGCGATTGAGCTTTCGGTCGCTCTCGCCGCCGGCAAAATCGTCAAAGGCCACGTCGGTCGCCTCGATGATGTGATCGGCGATGAATGGTGCCCCTTCGCGTGCGCCCTGCTCGGGACTCTTCACACAGCATTCCCATTCGAGGATCGCCCACCCGCCGTAGTCGTACTCGGTGAGGAGCGTGAAGATGCGTCTGAAGTCTACCTGGCCGTCGCCGAGGGACCTGAAGCGCCCGGCGCGACCGTTCCAGTCCTGATATCCGCCGTAGACACCGACGCGACCGTCGGGGTTGAACTCCGCGTCTTTCACGTGGAACGCCCGAATACGATCGTGGTAGAGCTCGATGAAATGTGTGTAGTCGAGCTGCT
>JAWLDL010000012.1:0-17115 GCA_041686675.1 Spirochaetia bacterium
GCCGGGTTTTCGCACCGAACCGGCGGTCACGATTATGATGTCGTTTGCCAGGACATGCTCGAGTCGGTCGGTGCCCTGGATGCGCACATCGTAGCCCCGCACCGGTGCAGCTTCCATCATGTCGAGGGCCTTCCCGGTGGACAGGCCCTCCTGGATGTCGTACAGCACCACGTGTGCCACGTTGTGTTCCGCGATGAAAAACGCCGTGTTCGCGCCGACGTTTCCGCTGCCGATGATGCCGATATTTGCCATTTCTGACTCCCGCTGCTACTATACCAGCCGTTGTTGACCGTGTCACCGGGGTTATAGGAGGACATCTCATGCCGGAACCACAGAACGATTACCGGGTAGAATCCGATTCGATGGGCGAGGTCCACATACCCGCGTGGGCCTACTGGGGCGCACAGACGCAGCGGGCGGTGCAGAACTTCGGCGTGTCCGAGCATCGGATCCCGAGCTCGATGATACGAGCACTTGCCCTCATCAAGAAGCACGCCGCGCGCGCAAATGCGGAGCTCGGGCTCATCGATACGAAGCTTGCCGACGCGGTTGTCCGCGCCGCCTGGGAGGTCTACGAAGGAACATGGGACGACCATTTCCCCATCGACGTCTTCCAGACCGGAAGCGGCACCTCGTGGAACATGAACGCGAACGAGGTGATTGCGAATCGGGCCAATGAGATCCTCGGGCAGCCGGTGGGAACCCGAAACCCGGTGCATCCGAACGACATCGTGAACCGCGGGCAGTCGTCGAACGACGTCATTCCCACGGCGGTACACGTCGCAGACCGCATGGAGCTCGAACAGGCGCTTCCGCGGGTGCGAACGCTTGCCCAGTCTCTCGCGGCGAAGGGGGCGGAGTTCTCCCGCGTCGTCAAGCTCGGTCGAACCCACCTCCAGGATGCGGTCCCCATGACCCTCGGGCAGGAGTTCTCGGGCTTCGCGGTGCAGATTCAGAAGTGCGCCGACCGCCTCGAGAATACCTTCTCCAACCTCGAGGAGCTCGCCCTCGGCGGCACGGCGGTCGGCACCGGCATCAACTGCCATCCCGACATGCCGGACATCGCCATCCGGGGCATCGCCGCGGACTCAGGGCTGCCCTTCCGGCCGGCGGTGAATCGCTTCGAGGCCATCGCCGCCCGGGATGCCCAGGTCGAGCTGATGGGCGCGATCAACGTCCTCGCCGGGGCGCTCATGAAGATCGCCAACGACCTCAGGCTGCTTGCAAGCGGCCCCCGCGGCAGTATCGGCGAGATCGTTCTGCCCTCGCTCCAGCCGGGAAGTTCCATCATGCCCGGCAAAGTGAACCCGGTCATTCCGGAGATGGTCATTCAGGTCGCCGCCCATCTCATGGGGAAGGTGACCTCCGTTACGACGGCCGGCCAGCACGGTCCGCTCGAGCTCAACATGATGCACCCGCTCATCGCCTACGAGACCGTAAGCGCGGTTCGCCTCGCCGCAGAAACCTGCGACGCGTTTGCCTCCCGCTGCGTGGACGGCATCGCCCCCGACGAGGAGCGCGCGGGCTTCTGGATCGAGTGGAGCCTCGCCCTCGTCACGCCGCTGGCCACCGAGATCGGCTACGATCAGGCCGCAAAGCTCGCCTACAAGGCCTACAAGGAAAAGCGTCGCATTCGCGACGTGGTCGAGGAGGCGGACGTCGTTTCAGCGGAGAAGCTCGACGAGCTGCTCGACCCGCGCAGGATGATCTGAGTGCGGGTTGCAATTGGCCGGGGGCCATATTACACTGCCAATCATGGAGCTCAACTACTCGGATCCGAATTATCAGGAAGCGATGCGCCTCTATCTTTCAGGCGATTGGAGTGAGGCGCAGTCGGCGTTTCTCGAGCTGTCGAAGACGTATACCGAGAGTCCGTTCATTCTGATGGTGCTCGGCAACATCAACTACTCCATCGGTCAACTCGACCGGTCCGTCGAACTCTACAACGAATCGATCCGCCTGGACCCGAAGTACGGCATCGCCTACTACAAGCTCGGCGTATGCTATTACCGTATGGGAAAGCTCGAGGAGGCGCTGAGCGCCTTCTCGAAGGTCATCGACCTGAAGAGTCAGAGCCATGCGATGGCCAGCTATTTCGTCGGCCTCATTCACTTTTTCATGGGCAATGACGATAAAGCCGAAGAAGGATTCTCGGCATTTCGCAAGACATCGCCTGAATCCATGATCGCCAACTACTATCTGGCCCAGATCAAGATCAAGCGCAAGAAGTACGATGACGCCCTCGAGCTGCTCGGAGAGCTTGCCGAGGCGACCCCGCACTTTGCCGAGGTACACTACCTCCTCGGTGTGGCGCACTACGGCGTCCACAACAATACCGAGGCAATCAAGAGCCTGCAGAAGGCACTCGAGATGAATCCCGAGGACGAGCGTGCCCGCACGAAGCTCATGCTACTCACCGACGTGCAGTGGCCGTGACGCAGGGGCAGGGTGACGCGGAGGTAAGGCGATGACGAAGTACGTGTGCAATGTGTGCGGCTACATCTACGACCCTGACGAGGGCGACCCCGATGCCGACATCCCCGCCGGGACCTCGTTCGACGACCTGCCCGAAGACTGGGTATGTCCGGTCTGCGGTGCCCCCAAGGATGAGTTCACCCCCGAGCAGTAGCTGCCCCCGGCACTGATCCCACCCGGCCCTCTCCCGCCGCCTACTTCCGAAGCTTTCGCCGCAGTTTTCTCCGTTCGGCTGCGCTGCTGCGCACACGTCCCTCGCCCTGTTCCGCAGCGGCGGCCAGCCGCTCCTCCCGCTTTCGCAGCATCACGATCAGGCCGATGCCACCCAGTATCATCAGCAGGCTGTAGAACTGGCTCGCAATGAAGTTCCACGGCGTAAGCAGCAGATATGGCGGATTCTCGATCGGCGAGAGCTGCAGCATGAAGTCACCGCGAAGCGGCACGCGATAGTAATCCACGAAGAATCGAACCACCCCGTAGCCGATGAGGTAGATGCCGATCAGCGCCCCGCGGGCGTGCTCGCGCTTTCGGAAGATGAACCAGAGGATGAGCCACAGAAGGATGCCTTCACCGAAGGCCTCATACAGCTGCGTCGGATGCCGCGGCAGGTTCACCATGCCGGAGAGCTCGGCGACGTTCATCCCGGCCTCGCGGGCGGTCTCCTGCACCCACGCCTCCTCCGCCGGGAAGCGGCGCGCGTGCGGGAATATCACCCCCCACTCGACGGTGGTCACGCGGCCGAAGAGCTCGCCGTTGATGAAGTTGCCGATGCGCCCGAAGGTGTAGCCCAGCGGCACGCCGGCGACGATCATATCGCCCCAATCGAGGATATCAATCTTCTTCGACCGCGCGTAGATGACCACCGCAACCACTGCGCCGGCCAGTCCACCGTAGTAGTTCATCCCCTGCAGGCCGACAAAGTTCATGTTCTCATCGAACGGCCAGAAGATCAGCCAGGGCCGCGCCCAGTAGCGACCGCTACCATCGAAGAGCAGCGTCGCGAAGATACGCGCGCCGATAAGCAACCCGATAATGGCCCAGAAGAACATGTTCAGCACCGTATCGGAGTCGACATCGAGCTTACGCTGCCTCACCTGGTACACGAACAGCAGGTACGTCACGGCGAAGGCAACGAGATACATCATGCCGTACCATCGGAAGGGCAGGCCGGGGATGATCTCGGTGGAAATCCAGTCCGGAAAAGCGAAATAGAGCGTCATTACTTTCTCCCGTGAATGCTATTCGGCCACCCGCGCGCCAACGCGGTCGAAGCCGTACCGTTGTCTGACGTCGGAGAACTCGCGATCTATGTCGTCCTCGCTGAGTCCGACCTGCGCGAGGCTCGGTGTCTGGGCCGCCTTGGTGGGAAGGCGGTCGGCGTCGTCGAGAATCTCGGCAAACCGCGGCGACACGGTCAGGTCCATGGTTGCGTATAGCCCACGCACGATCGTGCTCGTCTCCGATATCAGCTCATCGAAGCGCAGAATACGCGCCTGCTGCGCCGGCAACTCCGCGAACACCCGTTCGGGGTACCGGTACCAGTGCCCGGCGATGTCGAGAATGCGCCGCCGGTGGGGATACGGGTCATGCGGGGCACCGAAGTAGTGCCAGCAGTAGGCGAACCAGTTCGTCATCGACGGCAGCAACTCGACCGGATCCCGCACGAGATTCACGAATCGTGCGTCGGGAAACACCTCCATCAGCGAACGAATCTTGGGTGTAAAGGACGGGTTCTTGGAAACGACGCGCAGGTGCTCGCCATGCACGTAGAGGTGGCGCTGGAGCATGGAGCGATAGAAGCGCATCAGCCGCCGTCGGCGCGACCGGGGCACCGTTTCGTCAAACCAGGGATACCGGAAGTCGACGGCCTGAATCGGAAAGAAAAACCAGACGAACAACGAGTCCCATGCATAGAAGAACAGTCCCTCGTCCTCCTCAGCCTCCTCCAGACGAATCCGGTGAAAGGGGATGCGTCTGAGCACGCGGTCCTCCACCGCTACGAGCAGACGGCGAAACGGTCGCCCGATGAACCCGTCAGCGAACATCAGAAAGCTCCAGAGCTTGCGCTGGCTGATGGTAGGGGTGACGTAGATTTCGCGCGTTGTGAGGCCCGTGATATTCTCCTCGTCCTGAGCGAGGAGGCGCTGAAGGAATGTGGTACCGCTTCGAAAATTGCCGATGACGAACAGCGGCTTCCTCACCCTGACCCGCCGGTAACCGGCGAAGAAGACCTCGTCGAGCATCATACAGAGCCAGGTGAAGGCGATGCTCCAGGGAAACAGCACGGAAAAGGCGGCAAGGAACTTGATTCGACGCGCACGAAGCCGGCTGAAATCGTCCCGCGGGCCGAGAAACTGCCGCCGGATCTGCCGCATCAGGAGCCGCAGGTGTAACACGTCGCTCAAGTTACGGCGGCTGCCGTGGCATGTCAATACGCGGCATGCGGTCGGGCGGGATGCAGGTCAGCGGGAAGCGGTCACCAGGGAGGAATCGGGGGTCGGCTGCGGACGGCCGAGAAAATACCCCTGCGAGTATTCGACACCCATGTCCGTGAGTCGTTCGAGTATCTCTCCGTTCTCGACAAACTCCGCAATGAGCTCGATGCCGTTTGCTCCGACGAAGGATTTCACGCCTCGTACCAGATTGTTCATCGCCTCATCGCTGCATACCCGCGTGATGATACTTCCGTCGATCTTCACGAAGTCGACGTCGAGGTCGATGATCCGCACGAAATTCGAGTAGCCGCTGCCGAAATCATCGAGAGCGATCGTGGCGCCGAGGCTTTTCGCTGCCTCGATGAACTCTTTCACCTGGTCATAGTGCTGCAGGCCTTCCTGCTCGACGATTTCGAGGGTCATCCGACGCGCCACCTCCGGATAATCCCCCAGGGTGGTGAGAATATGGGCCCGCGTGGTGCGGCTGTCGATATCGAGAACCGAGAGGTTGACCGAAACTCCCTCCGGTCTGTGCAGAAACTCTTCTACGGCACGATGAAACACGCGACGGGTAATCTCGCCGTAGTACTTGCTGTTTTTGGCCACCAGGAGAAACTGCCCGGGCGAGATCGCAGAGCCGTCCTCGTCGAGCATTCTCAGAAGCGCCTCGTATTTCACGATCTCGCCGGTGCGGTTGTCCACGATGGGTTGATAGTAGGCGGCAAAGCGGTCCTGCGCGAGAGCCTGCCGAATCCGACCGAGCCACCGCAGATTGTTCTCCATGCCGAGATAGGCATCCTCGGCGACGTCGGGCGCGTAGACAAGCGTCCGGCGGCTGCGCTGGGCCTCGGCGAGACCGAGCTCGGCCTGCTCGAGGAGGACATGGGGGTCGGACGAAATGACGAGGGTAAAATCACTCTCCCACTGCACGTCGGACTTCGAAACCTCGTAGTCGTTGAGCCTGCGATGCATTTCTCTGCCCCGCCTGCGAGCCTCGCCGGGCGTGAGCCCTTTCCCGGCGTCGTCGAGCAGGACCCCGAAAAGGCCGCTGTCGAAGTGATAGAGCGTCGCTCCCGATATTCCGTCCCGGGACAGCCAGTCCTCGGCAAGCACCGACTGCAGGTACTCAGCGTACTCCCGCTCCATTCTCTGCGCACGGGGCTCGCCGTAGAACTGACGGATACTGTCGATACCGTCCATGCTTATGAGGAAGAGCCATGGCCGTTCGTATTCCTTGATTGCCTCCCGATAGGCCGCCCGGTTGGGCAGACCCGTCGTGACGTTGGCCGTGGAAAGCACGTATCTGCGGTTTATGAGGGAAAGGTTGACGTAGGAGCGCACGTGAGCAAGCAACTCGAGCCTGTCAAAGGGCTTGTTCAGAAATCCGGTTACGCCGGATTCGAAGGCGCTGATGCGGTCATCGGTATCGTCGAGCGCGGTGAGCATCAGGATCGGAATCCGGGCCGTGTCGTCTCGGCTCTTCAGAAGCCGCGTCGCCTCCAGACCGTTCATCTCCGGCATCATGAGATCCATGAGGATCAGGTCCGGTTTCTTCTCCACAGCCATATCGACCGCCTCACGACCATTGGCGGCCTCAACCAGCTCATAGGGACTTTCTTTCAACGTCGCGCGAACAGTCAGGCGATTGACCTGGTTGTCATCGGCAACCAGGACAAGCGGCGTATCACTCACGGCCTACCCCGTTGTATGTGTTTCGTGAAATATACCAAAATGGGCGGACGGCATCAAGAAGATTAACGGATAAATGTCCAAAATGGAGATAATTTCCAGCGGGCGCGGGTGCAGGCCCCGGATTCCGGGACCCGCCGACCCTACTGCTCGAACTTCTTGAGGATCAGAATCGCGTTGTGCCCGCCGAAGCCGAGGCTGTTCGACATGACCGCGTTGACGGTGCCTGAGCGCCCCTTGTTGGGCACGTAATCGAGATCGCACTCGGGGTCGGGATTCTCGAGGTTGATGGTCGCCGGGATGTACTGGTCACGTATGGCGAGACTCGAAACGATCGCCTCCATGCCGCCGGCGGCTCCCACCATGTGTCCGTGCATGGACTTTGTCGAGGACACGGGCAGTTTGTAGGCGTGATCGCCGAAGACATCCTTGATAACATTCGTCTCGACGGGATCGTTCACCCGGGTCGAGGTGCCGTGCGCGTTGATGTAGTCGATGTCTTCGGGCTTCATGCCGGCCTCGTCGAGAGCCAGTTTCATGGCCTTCTTTGCTCCGGTGCCCTCCGGATGGGGCGAGGTGCGATGGTAGGCATCACAGGTCGAGGAGGCGCCCACGAGCTCAGCGTAGATCTTCGCACCCCGAGCGAGGGCGTGCTCCATCTCCTCGAGGATGAGAATACCGGCTCCCTCCCCGAGGACAAAACCGTCGCGATCGGCATCGAAGGGACGTGAAGCCTTTTCGGGCTGATCGTTGTATTTGGTGCTCAGCGCCTGCAGCACGTTGAAGCCGGCGACACCCATCTGGGTGATCACGGCCTCCACGCCGCCGGAAATCGCGACCTGCCCGTACCCGTCACGGATCCAGCGGGCGGCGGTGGTCATCGCGTCGGCGCCGGAGGCACAGGCCGTCGTGATGGCGTAGACCGGCCCCTGGGCGTTGGTGAGAATCGCCACATTGGCCGGCCCCTCGTTGCTGATGAGCTTCGGAATAGTGAGCGGCGGCACACGCTGGGGCCCCTTGTCGAAGAGCGCCTTGTAGGAGTGCTCGGTGGTCTCGAATCCGCCGACACCAACGCCGAGAATGACGGCGAGGCGCTCGGGCACTATGCCGCTCGTGTCGAGGTCGGCATCCTGCAGGGCGGTGAGACTGGCCGCGGCCGCAAACTGGGAGAAGATGTCCATCTTCCGCGCCTCTTTGCGGTCCATGTAGTCGGAAGCGTTGAAATCCTTCACTTCCGCGGCAATCTTTGTCTGAAATTCCGTGGTGTCGAAACGGGTAATGGGGCCGACGCCGCTCACCCCGTTCTGCACGTTCCGCCAGATCTCGTCTATGGTGTTTCCTATCGGGCTCATCGCGCCGAGCCCGGTTATGACTACTCTTTTCTTCGACATAGGGTTTCCTTATTGGACAGAGTTACATTCCCATCCCGCCGGAGATTCGGATAACCTGGCCGGTCACATAGCCGGCAAGATCCGAGGCGAGAAACATGATCACGTTGGCGACGTCTTCGGGCTCGCCCACGCGCCCCATGGGGATCTGGGCTTTGAGCCCTTCCTGCTGCTCATCGCTGAGCTTGTCGGTCATCTCGGTCTGGATATAGCCCGGCGCCACCGCGTTGACGCGGACATTTCGCCCTGCAATCTCGCGGGCAAGGCTCTTGGTGAATCCGATCAACCCGGCCTTCGAGGCCGCGTAGTTCGACTGCCCGGCGTTGCCGACAAGCCCCACGATGGAGGTCACGTTGACGATGGCCCCGGTGCGCCGCTTTATCATGCTGCGGCTGACCACCTTCGAGATATAGAAGGCGCTGGTCAGGTTGATGTTGATGACGTCCTGCCAGTCCTCCGCTGACATACGCATGACCAGCCCGTCTTTGGCAATCCCGGCGTTGTTCACCAGGATATCGATCCCGCCGCTCTCTTCGAGGATCTCGTTCACCGTCGCGGTGATAGTTTCCTCGTCGGCGACGTTTCCTTCCTTGTAGATGATCTCGACACCGTTCTCGGCGGCGATCTTCTTGTACTCTTCGAGATGATCACCCGGCTTGCGGCTTATGTAGTACACCGATGCACCGTTTCGCAGAAACGTCTTGACGATGCCGCTTCCGATGCCGCGAGAGCCACCGGTGACCAGTGCTTTCTTTCCATCAATCAACACAGGATTGCTCCTTCTGCCTGACTCGACCTGCTCATTCCGATGTGAGCGCCGTTATCGCCTCGAGCGTTCCGGCCGGCCGGCAGGCCGGCTCCGTCTCCGGATGTGCCTTCGTGAAGGCCTTCCACAGCCCGCCGAGGACCGTCCCCGGACCGACCTCGAGGAAGCCCGGGCTTCCGTCGGCGACCATCTGCTCTTCCTCACGCGTCCACATGACCGTGGAGACGAGCTGGTCGAGGCACAGCTTCCGCGCCTCGTCGCCGGAGCGTATCGGCAGGCCGCTGACGTTAGAGTACACCGGTTTCTCGGGGTCGGAGAAGGTCACGCCGGCGAGAAACTCCGAGAATCGATCTCGAGCTTCCTGCATGAGGGGGCAGTGGAAGGGCCCTGATACCTTCAAACGGAGGAAGCGCTTCGCACCGGCCTCCTTGAAGACAGGCTCCGCCGCCGCCAGGGCCTCGGCAGTGCCCGAGACAACCGTCTGAACAGGGCTGTTGTAGATGGCCGGATAGAGATTCTCCAGGCCATGCGCGGTTATGGTGTCCTTCACCACGTCGAAGTCCAGGCCGAGCACCGCCGCCATGCCTGCCTGACCGGCGTCGGTATCCAGGGTGCGGCTGGTCTCCTCCATGACGCGTCCCCGGGTGGTGACCACCTGGAAAACGTCGGCAACGTCGAGCACGCCCGCGTCCACGAGCGCCGCGTACTCACCAAGGCTGAATCCCGCGTAGCGGTCCGCGGTGATACCGTGCTCGGCGAGCACTCGGCTCGCGGCAAGGTTCACGAGCGTGATGGCTACCTGAGTGATGTTGGTCTGTTTGAGCTGGTCCTCCTCACCCTCGAAGAGAACCTGTTTGACGTCGAACTCGGCGTGACGATCGGCCTCGCCGAAGAGATCCCGCACGGCCTGAGAGTGGTCGAAGAGATCTCGGCCCATGCCGGGGTACTGGGCGCCCTGGCCCGGGTACAGAAAACTGTAACTCATAGGTGCCCTCCCTCGGTGAACGGAAAGCGTAGCACAGCGCAACAGGCAGGGTCAAGTCGGCTCGCGACCGACAAAAGGGCCGCCCCTACCGGGGTCCCGGGGTTCCGGCGGACCCGACCTCACGCGCCCCCGATGGAAACCCGGCCCCTGTCTTCTGTATACTGCAGGACGATGAAGCAACCAAACAGGCGGCTGTTCTTCGCGGGACTCATTCTCATTGTGCTCGTGGTGCTGCTTCTCGACCCCGCGGATATCACGAACCGGGTGTTCTCCCGGCGACGCCCGCCTGTGCCACCGCAGATGGTGTCGGCAGGCGTCTCGCTCGTGCAGGACCGGGGAGCCGACCCGATAACCTTCGTCCTCGACGCCCTCGATGATCATCGCGCTGTCTTCCTCGGTGAGTTTCCGCAGATCGCCGAGCACCCGCGCTTTCTCGCCGAGCTCGTTCCCCTGCTGCCCGAACACGGTGTACGCGCGGTAGGAGTCGACTTCGCGCTTGCCCGCGATCAGGTGCTCATAGACCGGCTCACCACGGGGCCTGAGTACGACGAAGACCTCGCCCATCGGATCCTCCGGCGCCGACTGCCGATCTGGGGATACCGGGAGTACGCCGAGGTGTTTCGCGCCGCCTGGGAGCTCAACCGCGGACGCCCCGAGACGGACCGCATTCGCATCATCGGTCTCAACGTGATGGACGATCAGCGTCCCACCCAGCTTCCGCGCGAGGAGCGTCCCACCGGAGCAGAGCTCGGACGCGCCCTCTTTCCCAACGGGCTCCCCGACCGCGGCATGGCGCGGACGGCCCTCGAGGCCCTCGAAACCATCGATGGCCCCGTGCTCCTCTACGCCGGCGCCCGCCACGCCTTTACCCGCTTCCGCGACCTCGAGTATGAGAACCGCATGGCCGAGCTCGGCTTCCCCGATGCCCGTCGCGCGGGCAACATCCTGCAGGCCGAGCTCGGAGAGGATATCGTCACCGTGTACCTCCACGGCCCCTGGCCGGATGAGCAGGGTCGAAACGGCCTCACCTTCGCTGCCGGCGGCCTTATCGAAGCCATCGTGGAAGAGGCCGCGGACACGCCGGAAGAGGCTGCGGAGGAGGGGCCGCGATTTGCCATCCCAATCTCCGGAAGCCCGCTGGCCGAACACTACATCGAGCACGGCGACTATGCGAAACTCCGCGACGGCTTCAGCTTCGGCGATCTGACCGATGCCTACGTCGTGCTCGCGCCCACGGGAGAGCTCTCCGCGGCAACGCCGATCGAAGACTTCATCACCGAGGCGAATATCGAGAGCGCACGGGCGGGCTTCCCCGGACATCTGCCGCAGAACGCGGAACCCCGGGACATCAACGCCTACATCGCGCGGGTGTCCGCCAACCTCGATGACATTCTGGAAGGCTTCGATTGATAGGAGACGCGATCGGCCTGGGCATCCTGTGGCTCCTCGGCTTTCTGTTCCTCTTTCGCGTACCCACCCTGCCCGCGGCAGACGGCCGGTCACTCCCGCGGGTAAGCATCATCATTCCTGCCCGCGATGAAGCGCGCAATCTGCCGGTGCTCTTCACCTCGATAGAGCAACAGTCGCTGCGGCCTCTCGAAACCATCGTCGTCGATGACCATTCGCAGGACGAGACGGCGCAGATCTCGCGCGCCCGCGGCGCTCGCGTGGTAACTCCCCCGCCGCTCCCCGAAGGCTGGCTCGGCAAGAATCACGCCTGCTGGCAGGGTGCCGCTGCCGCACGGGGAGAGCTCTTCGTGTTCCTCGATGCCGACACCCGGCTCGAGGACGACGGCCTGCGGCGTCTGATCGAGACGCAGGTCGTCCGCGGCGGGTTCGTCTCGGTGCAGCCCTACCACCGCATGGAGACGGCCTACGAGCGGCTGTCTGCGTTCTTCGCCTTCATCGTGATGGGCGGTATCAGGGCGTTCACCATTCTCGGCGGGCGACTGCCTCCGCGCGGGTTGTTCGGTCCGGCCATCGCCTGCCGCCGCGAAGACTACTTCTCTATCGACGGGCACCGGGCGGTGAAGGCCGCTGTGCTCGAGGATGTGGAGCTCGGACGCACGGCCGCGGAAGCCGGCTACGGCCTCCACTGTTTCGCCGGCCGGGGGAGCATATCCTTTCGCATGTACCCCGGCGGACTTCGCGACCTCGTGGACGGGTGGACCAAGAACTTCGCGCTCGGAGCGGCCGGCACCGGGGTGGTGATGATCCTGCTCGTCACCGCGTGGATGGCGGGAGCGGGGGTCGCGATTCGCCTGCTTGTCGCCGGCTCGCTTGCCGAGACGCCGCCGAGGCTGCTGCTCGGACTGGCCGCCTATCTGCTCTACGTGGTGCAGATCCACTTCATGCAGGTTCGAATCGGAAACTTCGGGTTCCTCTCGGCAGTCCTCTACCCGTTTACCCTCTTGTTCTTTATGGTGATTTTCGTACGATCTCTGCAGCTGACGTGGCTGAAGCAGACGGTCCGCTGGAAAGGCCGTGACATAGCGGTGTGAATGCCCTTGAAATACGATAGAGCGATAGAACCGGACAGGTCCAAACAGATCGAGCGCGCCTCCTGGCTGGGTATTGTCGGCAACGGGCTGCTCTCCGTACTCAAGATCAGTGCCGGTATCGCCGCGGGGAGCTTCGCGGTGGTGAGCGACGGCATTGATTCGGCAAACGACATCCTCACCTCACTGGTGACCCTCATAAGCGCCCGCGTGGCGGTGCGACGGCCGACCGCGCGTTTCCCCTACGGCTACACGCGCGCCGATACCATCGCCACCAAGCTTCTCTCGTTCGTGATCTTCTTTGCCGGCGCCGAGCTCATCATTTCCGCGATCCGGCACATCCTTGCCGACACCCCGACGGACCTGCCCTCGCCGCTTGCCGTCTATGTCACGCTCGTCTCGATTGCTGCCAAGATATTCCTCGCCTACTACAAGATCTCCGTGGGTCGGCGAGTGAACAGCTCCATGCTCGTCGCCGACGGCAAGAACATGCAGAACGATGTCATTATCTCGGTGGCGGTGCTTGCAGGGCTCGTGGCAACCCACGCGCTCGAGATGCCCGTCCTCGACTCCATCACCGCGCTCGTGGTGAGCGTCTGGATCATCCGCGTCGCCTTCAAGATCTTCATGGAGTCGAACACCGAGCTCATGGACGGACTGCACAGCACCCGCGTCTACGACCGCGTGTTCGAGGCGGTCGGACGCATACCGGAGGCGGAGAGCCCGCACCGGGTGCGCGCCCGCCACGTCGGACATCTCTATGTCATCGACCTCGACATCGAGGTCGACCCCGAGCTCAGCGTGGTGGCGGCGCACGACGTCGCGCAACAGACCGAGGAGATGATCCGCGCCGTCGTCCCGAACGTCTACGACGTGGTTGTGCACGTCGAGCCGCGGGGAAATGCCGAGGGCGAGTGTTTCGGCGTCTCAGAGGACGACAGGGGCCCGGTCGGCCGGGGATGCTACGACGAGGATGAGCGGGGCTGAGCGAGACTGAGCGCCCCCTGCGGCGGGATCTATCCGGCCCCCGCATCCGCCCGGCGCCCCGCGAGCCGGCGGTACACCCAGGCGAGGCGGGGGCGATTGTAGCGCTGCACGATGATGAAGGGCAGGTTCGTCGCAAGGCCGTAGGCGATCATCATGACCCCCACGTACCACGGGTTCCACAGAAAAAACGTCAGCGACATTGATGCGGAGATCCAGTGAGATGCCTCGGCGCGGCAGGTCTCGGCGAGGTAGCGCTCGAGATATTCCGGCTCAGGGGCCACGAACGCGCGCTTGCTGAATCCGCCACTGAAGAAGCTCCCGGCTTCGGGCAGGCTGTCCTTCCACCGGTGCACCATGACGCGGCGGTAGATCCGGCCGTTTCGCTCGAATCGACGGGTGCGGTAGAGTGGGTCCCGGTGGTCGAACCTCGAAAGCGGCATTCGGTGTGCCAGATACCCTGAGCCGATGTGAATCGCAATCCAGATGAACGCGTAGAGCGGAACGAGAACCCACGCAGGCGCCGGCAGCATGTCGTCTTACTCCACCCGAAAGATCGCGTCGCTGATTCGTCGTGCAACTCGCGCACTGCCCTCCCTGTCGAGGGCGGACACGTCGACCGTGTCACCGAGCAGGAATCTCTCCCCGTCGAGAAACCGATAGGACACACGCGATGTCTCGAACACACGCACCTCGAGGCGAAGCGGTGACCCGGTCCGTCCGTCTGCCGGGCGCAGCCCGGCCGATTTCAGGGAACCGGCGAGGCGCCGTGCGATCCGACCGTCAGCGCCGGTGATCGAGAGTCCGACGGGGAGCTCGATACCGTGCTGTCTCAGCCCGCCGCGGTTGAGTCGATAGAGCTCCACCGCGGTGCGCTGCGCCTCCCCGGCATCACCGTCGCGCCGCGCCCGAATCGCGATTTCGCTCAGGCCCTCAGCAATGCTCGACCGTTCCCAGCGCGGATGCATCGCGTTCACCGCCTCGGCAATTGCTGCCCGGTCATCGCGAAGCATCGCCGCGCGCATGAGATAGAAGGGCTCCGCCTCGGGAATGACCTCGGTCTCGAGCGCTCGGGCCTGATCGAGGGCACGCAGAGCAAGTCTCGGGTAGCGCTCCTGCGCCCGGTAGTAGGTCCAGTGGGCGTTGAGGATGCTCCCCTCCTGCTCGTACGCCTCCGCAACCCGCGAGGCAAATCGCCGGAAGGTCATATCGTGGTACCAGGCGAGAACCCGATGGCGGACACGGCCGGCGAAGTTCGAAACCCACTCGAGGGGCCCCGCCGCCGGCTCATAGGACAGGACATGCGCCTTGCCGCGATAGATATCCGAGAGCAGGTGGTGCAGCTCCATGCGATGTCGCTGCTCGTCGGTGCCGAAGTTGAACATCCAGTGCAGGTCATCCGAGTCGTACACGTCGCGGGCGTAGGCCAGCGCCTCGTCCAGACGCCCGAAGGTCCGGTAGAGAGCCGCCAGATCGAGCTTCGCGAGCGGTGTGTCCTCGTCGAGATTGTAGGCCTCGGTGTACTCGTCGTGGGCGCGGCGGAAATCCATCTGCATCTCGTAGAGCTCGCCCCTCGCGAGGTGACCCGTCGAGCGCGTGGCCTGGGCAAGTGAGCGCTCGGTGCTCTGCATTGCTCCGTTGAACCGGTAGAAGGCCTTCTGCAGCAGAGACAGATTGTAGTAGGCAACCGAGGCGAAGTAGCTGCGCCCGTCCTCGAGTGCGCTCTCGATGGAACGCTCGTAGTACTCTTTCGAGTCCTCGAATCGGTACATATCGGCGTAGATCGTGCCGAGCGTCATCGTCAGGTTTCGCTCGTCGCCGTAGTCCTCAATCGCGTCAAGGAGCAACTCCTCGCCCTTCTCGAGCTGGTGCGTCTTGAAGTACATCCACCCGAGATCGGCGATGACGTCGGGACTGTCGGGATAGAGCTGCAGAAGCCGCTCGAGGTAGCGAACCGAATCCCGCTCGCGGTTGAGCCGGCCAAGCGACAGCGCCGCACTGTGGAGTACGGCGAAGTTGTTCGGCTCGATGTGCTCGGCCTCCTGGTACTCCGAGAGCGCCAGGCGATACAGCTCTTCGTTGAAGTAGAGATCTCCGAGAATGGTGTAGAGCTGGACGGAATCCGGGTGCTCCTCCTGCCCGTCGGTGAGCATCTGCACCGCCCGCTCGTAGTTCTCCGCGTCGATCGCCTCGATGGCCCGATCGGCATACCACTGAGCACTGCGCTCCGCGACCTCGGGACGCGTCTGCTGCGCGAAGAGCGCTCCTGGGGGAGGAAGCACCGCCTGCAGCACCAGCAGCGCGACCGGCAGCGCGACCGGCAGCGCCAGGACACGGGTGACAAGGCGGATCCGGGAGCCGGGGCGTCGTATCATCGTCGATCTCTCCCCTCGGCCCCGGCCTCGACTTCGGTCTCGACTTCAGCCCCGGCCTCGGCGGCCGCCGGAGCGCGAAGGTGTAGATATGGCGCGAGAAAGCCCAAAAGATGTCGCCACCACGGGAGGCGGGCCCGCAGACCGCGCCGCAGCCGCACTTCCTCCTCGATGTATCGATGGTAGCCGCTCTCCTCGAATGTCTCCCCGAAGAGCGCCCGCAGGTAGAGCGAGGCGCAGGCGGGGGCGTCGAGCCCGTGATGAGCGGCAAGCCGGCCGGCGTACTCCGCCACCGTCTCGCCGGGCCGGGAGCGCAGCCCCACCGCGTCGAGCTCGCGGAGTAATGCCGCGAAGCGCAGGCGCACCCGCCCGCGGAAGTCACGGGCGGCGGCGGCGCGAAGGCGCGGCACGAGCCGGTAGGCACCCACCGCGAGGAGGTACGCCGCGGCAAGCAGCGCGACCCAGTATCGCAGGATGAAGCGGTACACCGCAGCGGCGCTCAGGCCCCCTCCCCCGTCGGAACCGGCGGAATCCGCCGCGGAGGGCTCGGCAGGGTTGAGCTCGTTTCGGTGCTCCATGAGCTCCTCGAGCAGCGCCGAGATCTGCTCCATGTCCAGGTTCGGATCCAGGGAGAACTCTTCGCCGGGTGCTACCGTTGTCGCGGTCGGATCGAACTCTATCCAGCCGTAATCTTCGAAGTAGATCTCTACCCAGGCATGCGCCATATCCGCACGCACCGCGTAGTAGTCCATCACCGACATTCGCGGATCGACAAAGAATCCCACCGCAACCCGTGACGGCAGACCGAGGCTTCGCGCCATGAGCGTCATCGAGAACGCAAAGTAGGAGCAGTATCCCTTTCTGCTCTCGAAGAGAAAGTGCCGGAGCTGGTCGCCGTCGGCGGCCACGCCGGGGCGCAAGGAGTAGAAGAACTCGTCGTGAAAGTAGCGCTCTATCGCTCGTGCCCGCGCGTAATCACCGGAGACCCCCTCGGTCACCTCGCGCGCGAGCTCGGCAATCGCCTCATTCCCGCCGTAATCGGTGTAGTAGCGGTGCCGCTCCGCACCCATTGCCTGTGCGCCGGGAATCGCTGCCTCCGAGAGAGCCTCCGGCGTGGCGTCACTCGCCCGACTTCTGACCTCGTAGATGCGGGCAAACGAGGACTCACTCCAGGCCTCGAAGGGAACCACCTCCACCGGATAGTTCACCGACACCAGCGATGAGGGATCGAAGTTGACGAGATAGTACTCCTGCCGGAGTTCCGAGCGCCGGTCATATCCCCCGCCCGGCAGGCTGAACGGCCCCTCGCCCACGGTTCGGGGTGCGCGATCCTCGCCGGGTGCCGTCTCTGCGAAAAATCCCTGCCGCGGGTCGTAGCCCGAAAGCACGAACCGTCGCAACAGCCGGGCGCCGGAGCGCAGGGTCAGCCGCTGCCGGGCAGTCTCCGCCTCCTCGCGGTAGAGCAGGACCAGATCGCGACTCAGCGAGATCTCGCTTTCGAGATTGATGTAGTCGGCGAAATC
>JAWLDL010000013.1:0-15782 GCA_041686675.1 Spirochaetia bacterium
CTGTTTCCAGGGCCTCCTCAGGCACGATCTCCCCGATCTAGTTGTCGGCGGTTTCTCCCTGGAACCTGAACGACGGGCCGACACGGTTTCCCTTTCCCGAACGGGAGAATATACTCCCACGTATGCATGGGAGTATATATAACGTCAGGCGCCTCTGTAAAGAGATGCTTCTCCTCTTCGCCGTGTTTTTCCTTCCCGGTATCCTCTTTCAGCACGGAGGAATACGGTCCGATGCCTTCGACGCTGCGGGGTACCACCTGGCGGTCATCGTTACGGCCCTCCCGCAGACCCTGCTCATCGTGTACATCCTCTGGATCCAACCCCACGAGGACCTTTCGCGGTTCGGGTTCCGCACCGTGGACTTCCCCGACCTGCTCGCCGCGGTGGTTGCTACCCTGGGAATGTTTGCCCTGCTCGCTGCCGCCGGCGCCGTTGTCCTGCTGTTGCCTGAGACCATGCAGGAGGCAGTCAGCACCGGATTCCGCTTTCGACTCACCAACGCAGGGCTCCTGCCCCTCGTCCTGCTCTCCTCCCTTGCGATTGCATACCGCGAGGAGGCCTTTTTCCGTGCGTATCTGCTGACCCGCTTCGAGCAGCTTTCGCTCAGTCCCGTCGCGAGCGTGCTCCTCGGAGCCGCCGCGTTCTCACTCGGCCACATATACCAGGGCTTCGGCGGTGCGCTCATCGCCTTCATCCTCGGCGTCTACCTCGGATGGATCTATCTCAAGCGGCGCAGCGTGCACGTGGTGGCGGTGGCCCACGGACTCTACAACTTCACGGTACTTGCGGTGGGTCTATTCGGTTTCGAGCTCTCATGATTACTGTTTTACTTGAATTATGCGCGCCGTAGTGGTACGTATTATGTAATGATGTGCCTATATAGGAGCAGATCGATGCAATTACGTGCGATTACATATGTGACGATGCTGGCCCTGCTCGCGGCCCCCTCGCTGGCGGCCCGCGGAAACAGCGAAGGGGCCGCCGAGAACCCCGCGCCCGAGCAGGCGGTGGAGTCGGAGCGCGCCAGAGACAGTGACACGGGGAGCGAGCTTTCCGATGCCGAGCTCATCGCCCTCTTCTCGGAGCTCGGCCTTCAGACGCCGAACGCCCCGGTTGACGCCGTCGACTTCGATCTTCCGGTGCTCTCCTCCGATACCCGGCGGAGCCTCTCATCCTTCGAGGGCGACGTCGTCCTCCTGAACTTCTGGGCAAGCTGGTGTCCGCCCTGTATCGAAGAAATGCCCTCGATGCAGGCGCTTTACGAACGGCTCGGCGGCGCGGGATTCGAGATCGTAGCGGTGAACCTCCAGGAGGACCCCGCCACGGTGCAGTCTTTCATGGACAAGAACGGCTACGAATTCCCCGTGCTTCTCGACCGCAGCGGAAGCATCGCACGTGAATACGGCGTGCGGGGCATTCCCACATCCTACGTGGTCCACAGCGACGGCAGGCTGCTCGCGATGCTCGTCGGCCCCTACGAGTGGGACGGTGACGGCATCGTGTCGGCTATCGAAACCATAACTCAGTAGCCCGGGAGAGATAATCATGGCCGGTGATCTCAACGTATTCCTTGCACTTGCGGCAGGCGTGCTTTCTTTCCTCTCACCCTGCGTCCTGCCCCTGATCCCATCATACATCTCCTTCATCGGGGGCGTATCCCTGCAGGATCTGCAGGGCGAGCAGCCGCGGCGTGGTCCGGTGGTGGTGCGAACCCTCTTCTTCGTGCTCGGGTTCTCGATCATCTTCATCGTGCTCGGAATCGTGTTCAGCGGATCGGGATTCCTGCTCGGCGGTGCGACGCGGTTCATCAACTACGCGGCGGGCGCCGTCGTGATCCTGCTCGGTCTCAACGTGATCTTCGACTTCTGGAAGGTACTGAACTTCGAGCGCCGAATGCACGTGACCTCCGCCCCCCGGGGCTACGTCGGCTCTGCGCTGGTGGGCATGGCATTCGGGGCCGGCTGGACGCCCTGCATCGGGCCCATCCTGGCGGGCATCCTCTTCATGGCCGGGCAGACGGGCCAGGTCGCCCGCGGCGCGCTGCTACTCGGGGCCTTCTCCCTCGGTCTGGGAATCCCCTTCCTGCTTGCGAGCATATTCTTCCCCGCCTTTCTCAGGTGGCTTCAGCGGGTCAAGCGTCACCTCAACACGATCAGGGTCGCAAGCGGGGTATTTCTCGTGGGCATCGGCGTGCTCATCGCGATGGGCCGGCTGCAGACCCTCAACGGCACTCTCATAAGCGCCGGCACTTCGCTGGGCACCTGGGCCGATACCGAGCCCGGCACCGCGCGCATCGTATTCGGCCTTGCCGCCCTCGCGGTTGCCGTCGTTCCACCTGCCTGGGGTTTGGTGCGCCGGTTGAGGCACGGCGCGAGCGCCGGGCGGACCGGCGACGCGCTCGGCGCGGGGACAGCCGCCGGAGCCGGGTCAGCCGACGTCGCGGCCCCGCCCCGACTCCTCGGGCGCACCGGCACCGTATTTGCCGCGCTCTTCCTGCTCATCGCGGCCCTGCAGCTCGCGGGCCTTCTCGACATGGCCGAAGTGCTGGAGCAGTGGCTGACGTTTCAGGGAATCTGAGGCAGTGCGCCGGAAGCGGCGGCGACCCGCGCGCCGGGGAAGGCTAGGCCGCAAAGGGCGGTGCCGCGGCCTCCGACCGCTCAAATCATCCGCCGCGCACGTGGCCGTACGCTTCGAGTCGCTTCGCGCGGTCCTTGAGAAGGACGTCGCTGCGGCGGCGGCGAAGACGCCCGTAGACCGCGAGCACGCGCTCTTTCATGCGCGAGGCCACGAGGTCGGGGTCGTTGTGGGCGCCCCCCTCGGGCTCGGGGATTACCTCGTCGGCGATGCCGTAGGCCTTGAGATCGTAGGCGGTCATCTTCATGAGTGACGCCGCCTGCTCCGCCTTTTTGGTGTCGCGCAGCAGGATGGAGGCGAAGCCCTCGGGCGAAATGACCGAGTACACGGTGTTCTCGAGCATGATGAGGTAGTCACCGACGCCGATGCCGAGCGCACCACCGCTTCCCCCCTCCCCGATGATCACCGCGATGACCGGAGTCTTGAGCACCGAAAACTCCTTGAGATTCCGGGCGATCGCCTCACCTATGCCGCGCTCCTCCGCCGAGATACCGGGATAGGCACCCGGCGTATCAATAATCGACAACACCGGTCGGCCGAACTTCTCCGCCTGCTTTGCGAGACGAAGTGCCTTGCGATAGCCCTCCGGATGGGCCATGCCGTAATTGCGGTGGAGATTCTCCTTCATGTTGCGGCCCTTCTGGTGGCCGATGAAGGTAAAGTGCGTCCCGCCTATTTCAGCGATGCCGCCAACCATCGCAGGATCATCGGCAAAGGATCGATCCCCGTGGAGCTCGATGTAGCGGTCGCTCATCATGTCGATGTACTCGATCGTGGTGGGACGATCCTGATGCCGGGCCAGCTGCACCCGGTCCCAGGCCCGCATGCCGCCGGCGGCAAGCGACTCACCCTGCAGCTTCGAAGCAAGCCGGGAGAGGTCCTCGCTTATGTCGGGCCGCTCTTCGTCGGCGAGGGCTTTCAGCTCGTCTATCTTTCGGCGCATCTCGTCGGCTTTCATTACCGCTTGTACCTCGAACTGTCGATGAGAAACACCAGCGTGCTCTTGAGCTCATTCCGGGGCACGACGGCGTCGACAAAGCCCTTTTCCTGCTGGAACTCGGAGCGCTGGAATCCGTCGGGAAGCTTCTGTTTGATGGTGCCCTCAATGACGCGCGGGCCGGCGAAGCCGATAAGGGCTCCCGGCTCGGCGAGCGTGATATCGCCGAGCATGGCAAAGGAGGCGGTTACGCCGCCGGTAGTGGGATCGGTCAGCACCACGATGAAGGGCTGGCGAGCCTCGTCGAGGAGTGTCGCCGCCTGGGAGGTCTTGGCCATCTGCATCAGGCTGAAGATACCCTCGTGCATGCGCGCGCCACCGGAGGCCGCAAAGAGCACCATCGGAAGCGAGCGAGCCGCGGCAAGTCGCATCGCGCGGGCAATCTTCTCGCCCACGACCGACCCCATGCTTCCGCCGAGGAACTTGAAGTTCATGAGCGCCATCATGACCTTGCGCCCGTCGATACGCCCGATTCCCGTCTGCACCGCCTCTCGAGCGCCGGCCTTCTGCTGGGCACTCTGCACCTTCTCCTCGTAGCCGGGAAACTCGATGGGATTCTCCGGTATGAGATCGCCATAAACCTCGTCAAACACGCCGTCGTCACACAGGATGCGGATGCGCTCGGTCGGCTCTATGCGAAAATGGTGGCCGCAGCCGGGACACACATAGAGGTTTCGCACCAGTTCGTCTTCTTCTATGTGGGAGCTGCAGGAGGGACAGGCGTGCTTCTTCTTGACGTATGATCTGTCGTCAAGGGCGAGATCATGTCGTTTTCTGATCGTCTTCGGTGGAATCACACGCTGAACGATCTCTCGGATGGTGATCGGCATCAGGCTACCTCCTCCATGATGGAGGCGAGAAGCCCCGTCCCGAATACTCCGCCCTGGAAGGTCTTGTGCGCGATAATGCGCTTCTGTATGTCGAGATTCGTCGGCACACCTTCGAGGACGAACTCGGAGAGGGCGCGCTCCATGCGTCGTATTCCCTCTTCTCGATTGTCGCCGTAACAGATGATTTTTGCAATGAGCGCGTCGTAATTCGGCGGGACGAAATACCCGTTGTAGAGAAAACTGTCCACGCGTACGCCGTATCCGCCCGGCGGCAGATAGTTCGTCACCCGTCCCGGCGCACGCGCATTTATGCGAACCTCTATGGCATAGCCACGGAGGTTGATGTTGTCCTGGCTGAGTCCGAGATCCTCGCCCGCCGCTGCGCGAATCTGATCGCGGACGATGTCCACGCCGGTGACGAGCTCCGATACCGGATGCTCGACCTGGACTCGGGCGTTTACCTCCATGAAGAAGTACTCATCGCCGACCACGAGGAACTCGATGGTGCCCGCGCCCACGTACCCGAGGCTCTTGAACAGGCGTATGGCATCGTTTCCCATCGACGCCCGCATCTCAGGCGTCACCACCGGCGAGGGGCTCTCCTCCACCAGTTTCTGGTGGTTCTCCTGCACCGAGCAGTCACGTTCGCCGAGATGGACGACGTTCCCGTGGCTGTCGGCAAGAATCTGTACCTCGACATGCCGCGGGTCCTCGAGGTACTTCTCGAGATAGACGGTGCCGTCGGAGAAGGCGCTCTCCGCCTCGGAGGCAGCCATCTTGAGTGTCCGCTCGAACTCCCCGGCCTCTCGCACGATGCGCATGCCCTTTCCACCACCGCCCGCGGCGGCTTTGATGATGACGGGAAAGCCCATCTCCTCGGCGGACTCGAGCGCGGCTTTTGCGTCCTCGACACTTCCGGTGCTGCCCGGGATCACCGGGACTCCGTTCTCCCTGGCCGTCTTCTTCGCCTGGACCTTGTCGCCGAGGAGACGGATGGTCTCCGGCCTCGGACCGATGAAGATGATACCGGCGTCGATGACTTCCTGTGCGAACGCGGCGTTCTCCGACAGAAAGCCCACGCCGGGATGGATCGCGTCGCACCTGGTGAGCACGGCGGCGGAAATCAGACTCTGCTTGTTGAGGTAGCTCTCGCGCGCGGGGGCGGGACCCACCCGAATGGCACTGTCCGCCATGCGAACCGCCAGCGAGTCCTCATCGGCTGAGGAATAGGCAACCACCGAGCGGATACCCATTTCCCGGCAGGCCCGCACGATGCGGACCGCGATCTCGCCTCGATTGGCGATCAGGATGGAATTGATCATAGGCGTTTGACTTCGAAAATGGGCGTCCCGTACTCCACCATTTCCCCGTTCTGGACGAGGATACGCACGATTTCGAGGTCGAACTCGGCCTCCAGCTCGTTCATGACCTTCATCGCCTCGAGGACACACAGCGCATCTCCGGTTGCAACCCGGGTGCCCTCATCCACGAAGGGAGGAGCATCGGGGGCCGGCGACCGATAGAAGGTCGCCACGATGGGAGACGTGATGTACTCGATGTCTTCCGCGCCGGCCCCGCCGACTTCGACTTCGGGTCCCCCCGCGTGGGACGGCTGGGCCGATGCCTGGGGCTGGTTGGCGGCCGGCTGCTGCGGCGGTGCCGCCGGCGCGGGCGCGGGATCCTGGCCGCCACGTTTGAGCACCACGGAGCTGTCCTCGGTCTTGATGCGAAGCTCGGTCAGAGAGCTATCTTCGAATTTATCAACTAGCTCAAACAGATCCTTCAGTTCCATAGCGAACCTCCGGTGAAACACCGTCCGGTACAGTAAAGTAGGATCGACCATATCACGCGCCGTTTCGCGGTGTCAACGTGGATTCGGTCGTTGACCGAGAGCAGCGGATGTATTAGGCTTGTGGACCGATATCGGCTCTCGTAGACGAGGAAAATGAACATGAGTGAAATCACCGAGTTGCTTCCGCACAGGCCGCCGTTTCTCTATGTGGACCGCATTGAATCCGCGAACGACGACCACATCGTCGGCTACAAGACCTTCTCCGCGGATGAGTACTTTTTCCGGGGCCACTTCCCCGAGTATCCGGTAGTCCCGGGTGTGGTCCTGGTAGAAAGCATGGCACAATGCGGTGGCGCGGGCGTTCGGGAGCTCGGAAAGCTCGGCGAGGCACTCTTCTTTCTGGCGACCGTCGAGAAGGCAAAGTTCCGCCGCCAGGTTCGCCCCGACGAAACCATTCGTATGGAAATCGAGAACCTGAAGGTGAGCACTCGCATGCTCAAGCAGCGCGGCACGGCATACGTCGGCGACGAGGTGGCTGCGGAGGCCGAGTGGCTGTGCCTCGTGGGAGCCGCGCCGGCGTAATCGGGATCGGCGCCGCAACCCGCGCCGCATTCAACTCCGGTTCGCGAGTTCAGCACGAGGAGGATATGATACGCCATGGCACGTAACCAGGAAACCGTACCCAAGAGAACCAAAGAGAGAGTAGACGCCTTCGGCAAGACCGCGGTGTATTACGCCAAGGACGAAGGCGGAGAGTTCCAGCCCACAACATATCGGGAGCTCTGGGACGCGGTTCAACGTCTCGGAAGCGGCTTTCTCGAGCTCGGGGTCGAACGCGGGGAGCACGTGGGCATCATCAGCGACAACCGCAGCGAGTGGCTGGTGACAGATCTCGCCCTCCTCGCCATCGGCGCGGTCGACGTTCCGCGTGGCTCCGACGCCATGGCGGGAGAGATATCCTACATACTGAACCATGCGGACTGTCGCACAACCATCGCCGAAAACGGCGCGCAGGTGAAGAAGATCGTCGAACGCCGCGACGAGATGCCGAAGCTGGAGCGGGTCATCATGTACGACTATGAGGAGAGCGCGGCGTCCTCGCTCTCCGATACGGGCGTCGAGGTGCTTGACTTCGCCGAGCTTCAGAAGCGCGGTTCGAAGGCCTTCGAGGCCGACCCGTCCCACTTCGAGACGGCAATGGCGGAGGGCAAGACCGACGACATCGCAACGATCATCTACACCTCCGGCACCACCGGAGAACCGAAAGGCGCAATGCTCACCCACCGGGCATTCCTCTTCCAGATGGATCGGGTAAAGGACCGGCTCTACCTCGACGAGAACGACATTTTCCTGAGCGTCCTGCCCATCTGGCACTCCTTCGAGCGGGCGGTTGAGTACATCGTCATCGAGTACGCCGCGGCTATCGCCTATTCCAAGCCCATCGGGAAGATGATGCTCGACGACATGGCGAGGATCCGCCCGACCTGGATGACCTCCGTCCCACGGATTTGGGAGGGCATACAGGGCGCGGTATACCGCAACGTGAAGAAGCAGAGCCCCCTCAAGCAGTCGCTCTTTCACTTCTTCGTCGGCGTCGGCCAGACGTTCGCGCTGTTGCGGAACATGTTCCAGGGCCTTCTGCCGCAGTTCCAGCGCAGATCCATCTGGGTTGATCGGATCGTGAGCTTCGTGCCGCTCGTGCTGCTCTTTCCGCTGAAGCTGCTCGGCGACGTGCTCGTGTTCAAATCGCTCAAGGAGAAGCTCGGCGGACGATTCGTCGCCGGTGTCTGCGGCGGCGGCGCGCTGCCGCCCCATGTGGACAACTTCTTCCAGGCGGCGGGCATTAAGCTACTCGAGGGCTACGGCCTCACCGAGACCGCGCCGGTACTCGCGGTTCGCAAGCAGGACGCCCCGATTCCGGGAACCGTCGGCACGCTCCTCGACGACATCGAGTACAGGGTCGTCACCGAGGACGGCCGGGAGGTCGGCCCGGGCCACCGCGGCACCCTCTACGTGCGAAGCGACCAGGTGATGGAGGGCTACTACAAGAAGCCCGAGGAGACCGCGAAGGTTCTCAGTGAGGACGGATGGCTGAACACGGGAGACGTCGCGATGTTCACCCATCGGGGCGCGTGCAGGATCCTCGGCCGCACAAAGGATACCATCGTCCTGCGCGGTGGCGAGAACGTGGAGCCCACGCCCATCGAGGACAAGCTCGTGCAATCGGAGTACATCGAGCAGGCGATGGTCGTGGGCCAGGATCAGAAGTTCCTCGCCGCCCTCATCGTTCCGAACGCCGAGAAGATGGACGAGTTCGCGCGGGTGAACAAGGTCGACTACATCGAGTCGGAGGAACTCATCGAGCATCCGGAGTTCCAGGAGGTGATTCGCATGGAGATCGACTCACTCATCAACGCGAAGGCCGGTTTCAAGCTCTTCGAGCATGTCTACCGCTTCAAGCTCCTGTCGAAGCCCTTCGAGGTCGGCGACGAGATGACGAACACTATGAAAATCAAGCGCCCCGTGGTATATAAGAGATACCACCGGGAAATAGAGGACCTGTTCAAGACCTGATGAATGATTACACCCGGCGCCTCGCGGGGCTGCTGCGGAGCCGCCCCGCGGTCGTGGTGCAGAACAGACTGATGTCTGCCGCGGACCGCGACGTTGCGCTATCCATGCTGTACGTGAGCGATGCCGATCGGGGGCGTATCCTCGAAAAGGTGTCGCCGGCCAAACAACGCAGGATCGTCGAGGAGCTTGAGCTCCACGAGCACCTGCAGATCACCTCTGCTCAGTATGAGGCCGCTATTACCAGCGTCATCGACGCCCTCGCTTCTGATTCGGTACAGTCGAAAGTGAGAAGCTACATCCGTCCGCGACGCGCGATGCCCAGGCGGGCGTAGCGCCCGGGCGCTTACCCCTCGGCCTGGCGGATGAACGCGTCGCGATACCCCATAGCCCGCACAAAATACAGCACGCTTCCCCGCTCGTCTTCGTTCAGCGGGCCCACGAGAACCCGGTAGAGTGTCCGCTCATCGCCGCCGTCGGCGAGAACCTCGGTCGGGTACTGCGACCGCAGTTGTTCCACGGCAGCTCGTGCGCTTCCGGGGGTGGAGTAGGCGCCGACCTGGAGATAAAAGCGGCTGCGGTCGAGACTGCGCACGAGCGGCAACTCCTCTGCCGGCTCGGCCTCAGGCTCCTCGGCGACGGCAGCCTCCGCGGGCGGCTCTTCCCCTTCCGGCTCGGCGGGCTTGTCCGGAGGACGGGCCTCCGCGGGCTCGAGAGTGACGACGGCGTCCTCGGGCACTTCGGCACGTCTCTCATCCTCCGGCCGTATGGCCGGCGGAAGGGACTCCTCGGCGGTTTCTTCGGTTGCTTCCTCGGCCACCGCGGACGGTTCTCCGGCGCCGGGGAGATCGGCGCTCACGTCCTCGAGGGGCGGTGCGAGCCGACCGAGATACTCCGCGGCAGGTCGCTCGCCGGCCACCTCCGCGGGCGGATCCGGAACCCGGGCCACACGATCTCCGAAATCAAGCTCCTCATCCTCCCGCGACGGCGTTGCGAGGAAGGTCGCCACCCCGTCTTCCCGGGGCGGCGGGAACCGGTCTCTGCCGGGAAAACGCTCGCGAACGACCCGCAACGCCTCCTCGACCTCGTTGCGCTCGGAGGGCGGCCCGGCTGCGGGCACCGGCGCGGGCACGGTCTCCACCGGTGCGGGAGGCTCCGCGCGGCCGATGTCCGGGGCCCGCCTGGGGTCGGCAAGGCGCGTGGCCGTGGTTCCGACGCCGCCGCCGACACCGCTCCGTGCTCGAGGCGCAGGCTCCGGCTCCGGAACGGGCTCCGGCTCTGGCTCCGGCTCGGGCTCCGGGGCGGGCGCTTCCTCCGCCTCTTCCTCGGCGCGGGCGAGCGGTGCCGGATAGAGCTCCTCCTCGCCGAGGGTCGCGGCCGGATTGACATCGGGATCACGCGAGAGAGCCCGCTCGGCACCGGGGCGGACGACACCCGCGGCAGCAGCGCTCGGACGGGCCTGCACCCGCGCCGACTCGCCCCGTTGCACGCCGAGCTCGCGGGCTGCGTCGCTGGAAAGCACGAGAAAGACTCCGGGCTGATCGACGCGCTTCGCAACAATCACGTCGACCGTCTCACCCGTTTCGAGGTTCGTCACCTCTATGACCTGGTTCTGCGGGAAACTGTTCGAAGCAGCGTAGAACCCCTCGTCGGGAAACTCTCCGAAGCCGCCGACCGCCGCGTTGCCTTCCCAGGTGGACTGGGCATGCGCGGATAAAACGGCACCGAGCAGGAGAACAAGCACTATTCGGATATGTCGCTTCATAACGAGGACTCCTCACTCAATCTTCGGTATAAACGGCGGCGTTCTGAAACCGCGGCTACCACGCCGAAAGCAGCTCGATGGCGATGCGCCGACCAAGCTCCGCCGAGCGACTGCCGCGTTCGCTGCCCTCTGAGCCGAACTCGAATGGCGCGGAGCGGGAACCGGCGGCAATACCCTCTCCGGTTCCGACATCCCAGAGCTCGTAGTCGACGCGCATCGGCCGTACCGAAGAATCGCCGTCGCGCTCGAACAGGAGGGCAAGCTGCACCACATACGAGGCGCCGCCCTCCCGTGCCGCCGTGCGGACCGTGTAGCGTCGCTGTATGTCGGCGCCGTCGAAGTGCTCGTAGTCACCGAGGTTGAACACGATGTGTCCGGCATCGAAGAAGACTTCCATGATCCCGTCCTCGACGGCGGTCAGCTGGTAACGCGAGGCAGCGAGATAGTCCTCGTCGGTGAAGCCGCTCTCGTCGCGAACCGACACCATCACCGTCTCGGGAAACCCGAATGCCGCCACGATGAGCAGCAGGCTCAGGGCATATATCGCGCGTAGTCTCACAAGTCTGCCTCCGTACAAATCCAGTCTCTTCCAGATCTTCGGCGACGACAAGGCTTCGGTTGAGGTGAGAGCGGTTTTCATCGTAGAATGCCCGAGCGCATGCGCGATATCGACGCCGATGAAATACTACGTAGTGCAGGTCGAAACAGGCAATGAGCACAAATTCGTTCGGATCGCCTCGCAGCGGGTAAGTGAGGACATTCGGCGCGTGGTCTGGCCCCGGCGCCGGTTGAACATCCGCCGCGGCGGCAGAACACGTGAGGAGCTCGCCGCCATATTTCCCGGATACGTGTTCATTGAAACCGAGGAGCTCACCGCTCAGGACTACTGGGCGATCCGGCGGGTTCCGGGATTCTTCCGATTTCTCAAGAGCAACCACAACGTACAACCTCTTACCGAGAAGGATCAGAGGCTCCTTGTCCATTTTCTGTCATTCGGCGAAGTCGTCGACAAGTCGAAGGTTGTCTTCGGCGAGAACCAGCGTATCGAAGTTCTCGAGGGTCCCCTGAAAGGGCTTGAAGGACGGATCGTAAAGGTCGACAAACGAAAAGGGAGGGCGAAAGTGAAACTCGACATGTATGATGAGTCCTTCCTCGTGGATTTCGGCTTCGAATCCATGCAACGACTGCCGGGGCAGAACGCGGACGCACAGAAGGCATGACAGCTACGCGCAGGAATCGTATCTATATAATCGGCGCCGGATTTGCCGGGATTTCCATCGCCCGTGACATCAGGGAGAAGAGATTCCCTGCGGAGATCGTGGCCTTCCTCGATGACGACCGGGAGAAGATCGGCACACGCATCGACGACGTGCCGGTCCTCGGGCCCATCGAGGCGGCCGCGAGCCTCGTGGAGAAGCGCCCGGCGGATGAGGCACTCATCGCCATCCCCAGCGCCTCGCACGAGAAACTGCGGTCAATCTACGACATCCTCGAACGTGCAGGTTTCTCCCGCATCCGCATCCTCCCCGGCGTCTCCCAGATGATGGAGGGAGACGCCCACTTCATCCAGACACGGGAAGTCGACCCGCAGGACCTCCTCGGGCGTACGCCGGCAAAGATCGGCCTCAAGGAGAGCCTCTCCTACCTGCGGGGCAGACGCGTGCTCATCACCGGAGCCGGCGGCAGTATCGGAAGCGAGCTCTCGCGACAGCTTCTCTCCGGCGGGGCCGAGCGGCTCTACCTCTTCGGACACGGCGAGAACAGCATCTACGAGATCGATCGGGAGCTGCGCCTCCTGCAGGAAGAGGGCGTGGGCGAGCGCGCCACCATCGTCCCGGTGATCGGAGAGATACAGGACAGCGACTTCGTTCACTTCATCCTCGATCGGCTCAAGGCCGACGTCATCTTCCACACCGCGGCCTACAAGCACGTGCCCATGGTGGAGGCCAATCCCGTCGTCGCGGTTAAGAACAACGTCTTCGGAACGCACAATCTGCTCGAGGGGGCGAAAGCCGCCGGTACCGAGCGCTTTGTCCTCGTTTCCACGGACAAGGTCGTCGAACCGGTAAGCATCTACGGTGCGTCCAAGCGCATCGCGGAGGAGCTCGTACTCTCCCAGCCCGACGGCAGGCAGCAGTATATGGTGGTACGCTTCGGGAACGTCCTCGGATCCCGGGGCAGCATCCTGCCGCTGTTTCAGAAGCAGATAGCGAAAGGTGGACCGATAACCATTACGAGCCCTGCGGCGAAACGCTTTTTCATGACGATTCCGGAGGCAGCTTCCCTGGTTCTCAAGGCCGGCGGTGTCGGCACAGGTGGCAATCTCTACCTCCTCGACATGGGCGATCCGATCACGATCAAGGAGCTTGCCGAGCAGCTGGTCCGTTTCTACGGCTACGAGCCGGGAGAGGACATCCCGTTCAATTACATCGGGATGCGGCCCGGGGAAAAGGAAGAGGAGTCACTCTACGCCCCGGACGAGCACCCGGTGGACACCGAGTTTCCCCGGATCAGGCAGATCATTCGAGCAGACCGCAACGGGCACGGCCTCTCCGGTCTGCTCGAGAACCTTGCACCGGTGTGCTTTCTCGACAAGAGCGCCCCGGATCAGTACCGCAACCGTCGGGAACTTCGCCGCATTCTCTCGGAGTACGTCCCGACACTGAAGATACCCGAGCATGAGCCGCAGTACTGACTTCATTCCGTTCTCGAAACCGGATATCGGCCGCGCCGAGGAGGCGGCCGCGCTTCGCGTGCTTCGAAGCGGCTGGCTCACCACCGCCGGTGAGGCCCGCGCTTTTGAATCGGAATTCGCCGAGGCGGTCGGGAAAGCGCACGCACTCGCGGTGAGCTCGGCGACTGCGGGACTGCACCTCGCCCTCGAGGCCGTCGGAGTCGGCCCCGGCGACCTCGTAGCAATGAGCCCCTACACCTTCGCGGCAACCGCGGAGGTCGTGCGGTACCTCGGGGCCCATCCGCTCTTCGTCGACATCGAGAATGACGGGTTCAACATCGACCCGGATCGCCTCGAGGCGGCCATTGCGGCTGCCGGCGACGCCGGGGAACGGCACGCCGCGGGTCGTCGCGGCGACAGCGCACGGCCCGCAGGCCCGCCTCGGGGCCCCGTCCGCGCGGTCGTACCGGTGCACGTCGCCGGCCGGCCCTGCGACATGCCGCGCATCGGTGAGATAGCCGCGCGCGCGGGCGCCGCGGTGGTATCCGACGCCGCCCATACCCTCCTCACCGCCGACGGCACCCCCGTGGGCGCGGAGGGCGATGCCGCCGCGTTTTCGTTCTATGCCACCAAGCCCATTACCACCGGGGAGGGTGGCATGGTGGTGACCGACCGCGCCGACCTTGCCGAGCGCATGCGCGTGATGCGGCTCCACGGCATCGACCGGGACGTGTGGGACCGCTACACATCACGGCAGGCAGGCTGGGCCTATGCGGTCACCGAGGCCGGATTCAAGTACAACATGCCCGATCTCGCCGCGGCAATCGGTAGGGTGCAGCTGGAGAAAGCGGGCGAGATGCAGGCACGACGGCGCGAGATCGCCGAGCGCTACCGCGCGGGCCTCGGCGACCTCGACTGGATCACGCTGCCCTCCGATCACCCCCTGCACTGCCATCACCTCTTCATACTGCAGCTCGACCTCGAGCGTCTTTCGATCGATCGCGACGGGGTCATCACCGAGCTGCGCGAGGCGGGGATCGGAACCTCCGTTCACTTCATTCCGCTTCACGTGATGCCGTACTATCGCAGGCTCTACGGTTACACCGAGGACAGTTTTCCGGTATCATGGAGCAGGTTCGCTCGCGCGGTGAGCATGCCGATCTATTCCGGCCTCACCGACGAGCAGGTGGACCGGGTAATCCATGCTCTGCGCGCCGTCGGCGAGCGACACTCCCGGATAGCTCCATGACACACGAGTTCGTCACAGACATGTCTCTCCCCGACATGCTCCACTGCATTACCGTTCGCGCACGGTTTCCGCGGGGGCGTCTGCTCGGGATTCGCACGCCCGAGCTTCCGCGGGAGATACGCCTGGTGACTGCAGCCGACATTCCGGGCAGTAACCTCGTGACGGTCGGGGACACCTCGCTGCCGCTGCTCGCCGACGACTATGTGTCCTACCACGGGGAGCCCGTTGCCCTGCTTGTCGGCCCGGAGCTCGAAGACCTCGCCGTGCTGGTCGAGGACATCGAGCTCGACTACGAGCGAGAGAATCCGGTGTTCGAGCCCGACGCCGACGACATCGACCATCGCGCGGCGCACCGGGAGCTCAGCCGAGGCGACACCACCGGCGAGCTCGCAAACGCCTATCAGGTTGTACAGGGAGAGTACCGCACCGGCCCGCAGGAACACATGTACAGCGAGCCCCTTGCCGCAGTCGCCGGCTGGGAGGAGGGCCTGCTCGCGATTTACACTGCCACACAGTGGATTCACGATGTTCACAGGACCTGCAGGGCGGTGCTCGGAGGCAGACACCGGATCGCGGTACGCGCGACCGCCCTCGGCGAGCACCTCGACGGCAAACTGTGGCATCCCTCGCTGGTCGCCGCACGGGCCGCCCTCGCCGCCCACGTAACCGGGCGCAGTGTCCGCCTCTCCTACTCCGCACCCGAAGACTTCCTCTACTCCTCCAAGCGGGCGCCGATGTTTGCCTCATACTCGGCCGGTCTCGACGCGGAAGGCAACCTGCAGTGCCTGCAGATCCGGCTCGTATTCAACCTGGGCGCCTATCCCATGTTCGCCCGGGAAATCGTTGACCGCGCGACCCACGCGGCTACCGGCGACTACCGCTGCGCGCACGTTACCGTCCGAACGACGGCCCTGCAGAGCAACCTCCCTCCGCTGAACGCCCACGTGGGACTCGCCACCTCGCAGGTGCTCTTTGCGCTGGAGTCGCACGTTGCGCGGATTGCGGAGCTCGCGCAGGTTCCACCCGACGCCTGGAAACGAGTGAATCTTCTGATCCGTGGCGACCAGTCGATCAGCGGCATCACGCTGCCGCGCTCGGTGGACGCCGCCGGTCTTCTCGAGGATGTCGTCGGGCGCTCGGACTTCTCGCGCAAGCATGCGGCATACGAGCTGCAGAAAAAGCGCCGGTCCGACTTCGAGGCCCTGGAGAATCCCTCTCGCGGAATCGGTCTGGCCTTCGCATCTCAGGGGTCGGGGTTCATAGGGGCCGG
>JAWLDL010000014.1:0-15770 GCA_041686675.1 Spirochaetia bacterium
GCTCACCCCGCTCGCGCTCTGCTGGACGACCAGAACCTGACCTGCATTGATGTAGGGCTCGGAAAAGTCCATGGTCTCCTGGCGATCGGCGGTGATGGTTACCGAAGATATGACCGCGTCATACTGACCCGCGCCGAGGCCGGCAAAGATGCCGTCCCAGGCCGTGTTCTGAATCTCGACCTCGAATCCGGCCTCCTCGGCAATGCGGTTTATGAGGTCGATGTCGAAACCCACGAGCTCGCCCGTCTCCGGATCCACGAACTCCATCGGGGGCCACGTCGCGTCGGTCGCAACCGTGATTGATTCCGGACGTCCCTCTTCCTCCTGTCCGCCGCCTGCGAACGCAAATCCGCTCGCGACGGCAAGAACCAGAGCGATAAGCATAATTCGCTTCATGATTCATCTCCTTTTGAAGTATATGCTACGAAAACATAGAGAATATGTTCCGCGCTGACAAGTCCATGTATGTTTATACGGATATACACCCGGCGCCGCCGGTGGCGCGCGTGCGAGCGCGGACCACCGGCCACCCGATCACGTCGGCTACTCGTGCTCTTTCGGCACGAGGCATATGAACTGGAGCTCCTCGCTTCCGGTGTTCCTGAACTGGTGTTTCTCGTTGGGATGCACGAAAGCAAAGTCACCTGCCTTCACAGGTGTCTCCTCGCCGGCCTCGTTCAGCATCACCCCGGCGCCCTTGAGAACGTAGTTCTCGTGCTCCCATGGATGGGCGTGATAGGGGGTGAACCCGCCCGGCTCGACGCTGAACACGCGCATGCTGAAATTCGGTGCGCCGTCGGCGCTTCCCACCGGAAGCTGCTTGCTTACGCCCTTGAGCTCATCGGATTCGAGCTTTTTCTTTTCCACTTTGTCGAGTTGTGTAATCTTCATGTTCTACCCTCCACGCTGTTCGTGAGTAATGTACCCGTAAATGCCCGGTGAAGTAAATCCGCACCGCCGGGCCGGCACCACGCGGCGCCGCCGGGCCGCCGCCGCGGGATCGCCCGGCCGCCGGGCCGCCACACCCGCAGCCACCGTTTACTGTCGTGGTTCCCAGGCCTGGGCAAAGCGGTAGTCGAGGGCGAGGTGCAGGGCGACATCCGTCGCGGCAAACGTAAAGAACTCCTCGCTCAGCCCCGCGTGCAGCCGGAGGCGCTCGCTGAGGGCGACCGCCCCGCCCATGGTGGCAATCGCGGTGAACCGGTCGCTTCGCTCGTAGCCGAGGCGGAACGGACTGGTGTTCCCGCTCACCGTAGTAATGACCGAGAGCGTGTCTGTTGCCATCCACTCAAATGACACGGAGAAGGGCAGGATCCAGGGCACGAACCGGTCCTCGGGAATGTAGGGCGGTTGGGAAAGGTAGCCCACCCCTGCGGTCGCCGATAGCGACGCCGTAGGCCAGGTGTAGTCGGCGAATACCCGCAGGGCAACGTCCGTTCCGCCGGCAGTCAGCACGATGGAGGGAGCTGCAAGCGGGAGCTTGAGTGCCGCGCCGAGGCCGAGCATGAAGGCTCCGTCGTCGTCCTCGAGGAGCTCCAGGCGCGGCTCGAGCGTGAGGGCGGTGATGTCTATGACGGGGTCACTCTCGTCGAGTACGATGCCGTCGCCGGTCTCGAAATAGAATCGGATGTCGTTCTGCGGGCGTGATCCGCGTGCGGCGTTCGGGAACCCGAAAAGATCGTGGTAGGCCTCGAGAGACGCATCGAGAAAACCCGGGTAGTGGGCGACCGCCTGTATGGAGGCGTTGACCTCGGCGCGGTCATGAATGCCCCATGTGATGCCTATGGTCGTATAGGACGCCTCGCTGTCGAGAATCACGAAGACATCGTCCTCACCGCCGTCGGCGGGATCGAAGAAGTAGTTGTTGCCGTAACTCTCATACCCGAACACGCGGATCGCATTGAGGCCGACGGTTTCGGCGCGATGCGGCTGGAGCTGTATGAACGGCGTATAGAGCGGATGGAGGTTATGGGCCGAAAGCGGCCCCTGCGGCGATCGCGCGCCGTCTTCGGCGGGTTGCTGGGCTGCTGCCGCTGCGGCGAGAACTGCAAAAACTGCGGCCGCGAACGACCGGCGAAGGGCGGTCACCGTCGTCAGCCCGGCACGCACTGCACTCTGGCGGTGCGGCTCCGCGGTCCATCGAACTCGCAGAAGAACACGCCCTGCCAGGTGCCGAGGTCGAGACGCCCGCCTTCCACGATAAGACTGACCGAGGGTCCTGTCATCATGGTCAGGATATGCGCATCGGCGTTCCCCTCGGCGTGGGAGTAGTTGCCGGTACGCGGTACGAGCCCGCGGAGGGTGTTCTGGGCGTCGTCGACGACGGAGGGATCGGCGGCCTCGTTGACCGTTACCCCGGCGGTCGTGTGCGGTACGTAGACCACGCAGATGCCGTTCTCGATTCCCGATTCGGCGACTGCAGACTGGACCTCCCGTGTGATATTCACGAACTGCTTCTGTGACTTCGTGCGTAGCTGAATCGTTGTGCTCATCGCTGTTTCCTCTTCTGTATTCTACCATGCAGTCCGGCCGTGGTTCCTGTCAAACACACGCCCGGCTTGTATCGATTGCGGATTAGCCACTATGATGTTGTCCATGCGACGTACACTCGGACTCATTCTGGTTACCGGTCTGGCAATCCTCTTTCTCGGCTCCTGTGCGACCCAGCTCCACAGTGCCGCGGAGCAGAACAGCGTCGACCGCGTGCAGCGGCTGGTGGAAGAGGGACAGCCGATCGATCAGCGCAGTCATCTCGGCGAGACCCCGCTCATGGTAGCGGCCAAAGAGGGAAACCTCCAGACGGTAGAGTATCTCGTTGAGCACGGCGCGGACGTGAATGCAGCAAAACCCGGCGGTGGGGAGACGCCTCTGCGCTTTGCCATCGACAACAACGATTACCGGATGGCGGAGTACTTCATCGAGCACGGTGCCGATGTGAATCAGGCAAATCAGTTCGGGTGGACTCCCTTCATGACCGCTACCCGTGTCGGCAACAAGCGGATTCTCGAGCTCCTCGCCGAATCCGGGGCCGATCCCTATGCGCTTACCAACGACGGCGAGGATGCCATGACGGTGGCAAGCCGTAACGGCCACCTTGATATCGTCCTGATGCTCGCTCTCGGGCGGCAGGACTACTACGGTCGGCTCCTCAGCGGCGACGACGGCGGGGCAGAAAACGCCGGCGACGACGGCGGCGCGGAAGGCGGTGGCGCAGAAGACGACAGTGGTGCAGAGGGCGGTGGCGACGAGTAACGCGCTGCGCGGACCGTCTACTCGAGTTGCATGCCGAGTGTCCGCTCTACATGCGTGAGAAGGGCCGTGTAGATCAGCCTCCCCGAGTGCTGGTTCACCGTGTGGTGGACGAGCTCCCCCCTGCTGTAGAGGATTGAGGTACGGCGCTCGTCGACCCGGAGAAAGTAGCGGTAGTGTTGCTTGTAGGGATCAAAATCCTCCTCCACGTCGATCTCGTGGCCGGGATTTCGGGCCTGAAGGGCTTCGATGATGTTCATTCGCTGTTTGCTGTCGTGAGACGCCGGCAGGCTGCGCTTCAGAAATCCGGTCTCATGCCCCCCGATCCGAACGGCGACTCCCCGGAGGGAAGGCCACCCCTGGTGCCCTGTTCCAGCTCCCGGTAGAGCTCGAGCAGGTAGCGCGCCTCGGCGAGTTGGCGCTCGGTAGTTGCCTTTCGCGAGTTGAAGGTGCGAAAGAACTCGGTGCTCGAGAGTCGGTTGTTGATGCTGGTACGGCCGAGTCCTTCCGCATGATAGCGGGCGAGCTCCTCGAGGCGGTAGAAGGTGTTCTCGAACAGGGGCAGAATACTGCGGACCTGCACCGCCGGCCCGCTGACTTCTGCTCGCAGCCGGAAGCGGTCGCCGCGACCGCGCATCCCCGTGTCGCCCGCGGTCTCACGCATCTCCTCCTCGTAGGGGGCCAGCGCGCGGTAGGCATCCATGAAGCGCGGGTACTGGTCGAGATACCGTCGCCCGTAGGCGGTGATGAACGTCTCGGCACCGGCGCGAAACGCCTCCATGCGAGCCTGCTGCCAGCCCGCGAGGAACTCGGGCATATCTTCAGGGGCCACCTGCCGGGAGTTGAGTCGGCCGCGGTTCACGCTTTCCACCGCCGTGCCGGCGTCGGCGATGACCTGTTCCTGCTCACGCTCAACAGCCACGCGTCCCTCCGTCACGCCGACTGCCACCGAATCGTCGGGGCTGGTGCGGACCTGGAAGTCCGTACCACGCACCCCCAGGACGACGGTGCCCGTGTCCACGGATACGGACTCGTCTCCGACGAGCCTGTCGACGACGAAATCGAGATCGCCCCGCAGCAGTTGAAAACTTGTCTGCGTGCGCCCGCGGCCGGTTCGCGGCTTCACGTAGAGCGCGGTGTCCTCGCTGACGACCACGGTCGTGGGGCCGGTGTTGATCTCCAGTTCGACGTAGCCGTTGAGGCCCGTGCGAATGAGGTCCCCGGCGTAGATGCTGGTTCCGATATCCGCGTATGCCTCCTCGCCCTGCTGAAAGAGGTCGACAGTGCCCTCGATGTACACGATGCGGCCGAACTCCTGCGCGAGCGCAGCTCCGGCGCCGAGTGTGATAAAAATGAGTGCGATCGCCGTCACCCGTCTTCTCATGATTCCTGCCCGCATGATACCTCCCGGTCCGGCTAGTCGCCGGTGGCCTCGGTCTCCCTCCTGGCGACGGCCAGTGAGTAGTAGTAGCGCTCGTCGGGGCTCCGCCATCTCGACAACACATAGAAACCGCGCACTACGTCCGCCGCCTCCTGAGCCCGCGTGGTCTGCTCCGCGGTGCCGACACCATCGATATTCCTGCTGTCGCCGACCGCGCGGACCCGCGCCGCCCGCTGGAGGACGATTTCCGCGAGTGCTTCCTCGTCGGCGGCGGTAACGCTGTCCGAGCGGTTTCTTCGCCGTCCGGCCACGCCCACCCCCACGTCGTACCCCGGTATCCGGGGACGCGCATCGATCCACGCCGGGGGCGAGCCCCGCGCGGCGCGAGCAGCCCCCGGCAAAGTGATGCCCTCGAGCTCCGGTGCCGCGACCACCACGACGGTACCGCGACCGTCCCGATGAGATTCTATCACCTCGAGGCCGTCGCGGATCTGCTCGACGCGGTCCTCGTCGATGCGGGTCTGAACGGCCTCGGCATACCCCACGCTCCGGCCGGACTGCCGGGAAATGAAGACGACCGAGACCCCCACCTCGAGATAGCGGACCGCCTCGGCGGCAGCGTCGAGGATCGCCACCCCTTCCTCCTCATCGCGGTTGCGCAGCCTGGAAGAGAAACCGACGAACAGGGGCGTGTCGTCCCGCGGCGTGGTGTCGTAGAGCAGGGCCATCGCCGGCGCCATCCCCGCGGGTGCCGGCCGCGCCTCGGAAAGCGAATCACCGGTTGTGGATGAAGCGTCCGCCGGTGGTGTTGCCGATGATGTCTGCGTTGGCGATGGGCTCGAGGCGCAGGAGACGAGGACCCATGAGGCGGCCATGACGAGCGCCAACACTGCGAGCGCGGCTGTCGGAGCGGATTTCATGGAGCTCATTGTGCCGCAAACCCGGGCGGCGCGGCCAGAGGGCGGCCGCCCGTACCACCGATCGTTCCGTTGCGTCCTGCGCGCTACTGATTCGAGCCTGCGCGGGTCGGGTTGTCCTCGACCTGGCGGTCCAGATAGTCGAGTGCCTGCTCGGCCTTGAACTCGGCGAAGGCAGCGTCCTCGTTTCGCTGAAAGGCCTCGCTTGCAGCCTCCACGAATCCGTCTTTGGGATAGGAGACGAGCGCGTAGATTGTTCCATCGGGCGCCTGCGTAACCTGTTCCGTCTGGCTGCCCTGCAGCGTTGTCTCGGTGACCTGGCGTGAGATGTTCTCCACGAAGCTGATCACCTGGTTGTTCCCGTCCACGCCGGCTTCCTGCGCATAGTCTACGATGGCGGCTTCAATGGATGCGTTCATCTGGAAGGCGATGTCCTCCCGGGCACGGGAGACCGCCATCCGCCTCGAGGTGTTGAGGGTCGACATGTTCGCCGAGCCGACGCCGTAGATGGCGTCATCGGCCACAGGCGGATTGAGATACCAGCTCGGCGCACCGGCCTGCGCCGCCGGACTGTCATCACGCTCTTCCTCCGCTCCACCTGCGCACGACGCGATCAGCAGGACCGCCACGAGGACCATTGCAATCATTGCAACCCGTTTCATATGCACCCTCCTCACGCGGCGCACCCGCCGCATCTGCTCAAACATATACTCCACCCCCGACCAAAAAACAACACGAGTTCTTGCGCCGCAAACCCCAAAAGCCTTGCTTGACCCGGCATACGGGCGGGTCTATACTTCACCACGCTATGATGAGCATAATCGTACGGGCGAAACGCCTGGTGTTTCTGGCTATGATCGTGGTCCTGGCTCTCGGGGCCTGCGCAACATCCTCGCGAACTGTTCAGCGCACCTCAGCCGATACCACGACGGACCTCAGCGGTCGGTGGAACGACACCGACAGCCGCCTCGTCGCCGAGGAGATGATCGGCGACCTCCTGAACAGCGGCTGGCTCTCGAACTTCTCGCAGGAGGAGAGCCGCAGGCCGGTCGTCATCGTGGGGCGGGTTCGCAACCTCAGCTCGGAGCACATCGACACGACTCCGTTCATCAAGGACATCGAACGGGAGCTCGTCAACAGCGGTCGGGTCACCTTTGTGGCCAGCGCCGAGGAGCGGGAGGCGGTGCGCGATGAGCGGCTGGACCAGCAGACCGAAGCAAGCCCGGAGACCATCAAGCGACTCGGAGAGGAAACCGGCGCGGATTTCATGCTGCGCGGGTCGATAACTTCTCAGACCGATGCGGTCGAAGGGCAGCGAGCCGTCCTCTATCAGGTGGACCTCGAGCTCATCAACATCGAGACCAATGAGAAGTCCTGGATCAACACCAAGAAGATCAAGAAAGTCATCGAACAGAGTCGGAATCGATGGTAGACCGCAGCCGGCGGTAACCGGGGGCATTCCAGCATGACGCGAGGACTCCTCCCGCTTGTCGGGGCGGCCGCTTTACTTGTTCTCACCGGATGCATGACCACGCGCAATGAGCCCTTCGTACAGGTCGACGAGCTTGCGCGCAGCGGGCAGTATGAGCAGGCGGCTCAGATACTCTCCGGCGAGGACCGCGACATCTTCTACAATGAGCGTGACAGGGTCCTCTATCACCTCGATGTGGGGATGCTTTATCACTACGCCGACCGCTACGACGAAAGCACCCGGCACCTGACCGAGGCGGAGTTCCTCATCGAGGAGTACTTCACCAGGAGCATCAGCCAGGCGGCCACCTCCCTTCTGATTAACGACACCACCCAGGACTACGCCGGTGAGGATTATGAGGATATCTACCTCAACGTCTTCAAGGCGCTGAATTTCCTCAAAAACGATGATTTCGACGCCGCCTTCGTGGAGGTGCGTCGCATCAACAACAAGCTCAACCTCCTCGAGGACAAGTACCGCGGTATGGCTGCGGGCTACAACTCCGCCGAAGAAGCTGAAATGCAGTTCGAGCCCGGCGATACGAACTTCCACAACTCGGCTCTGGCCCGCTATCTCAGCATGATCATGTATCGGGCCGAGGGTGACTACGACAGCGCCCGGATCGACTTCCGAAGCATAGAAGCGGCCTTCAGGGATCAGCCGGGCGTGTACGATTTCGAACAGCCTGATCTTTCCGACGCACTCGATCCCTCTGTCGGACCGCGCCTGGTGGTCGTGGCCTTTACGGGTGAGTCGCCGACCAAACAGGCCGACACCCTGCGGGTCATTACGGAGACCAATCTGGTCATCATCCAGGGGGAGCGGGAAAACGATCAGGGGGTTCTCGAGACCACCCGTCTTGATGTGTTTCCCTTCCCCGGCGTCGAGGGTGGATTCCGCTTCAAGTTTCAGCTGCCGCGGCTGGTGCTTCGCGGCAGCGACGTGGCCCGCATCGAGGTACTCGTTGACGGCCGCTCAGTCGGCACGCTCGAGCGCATCGAGAGCATTCAGCGGGTTGCCCGCGAAACCTTCGAGGTGCGAAAGCCCATCATTTACCTCAAGACCATCACCCGGACCGTCGTTAAGGGGATTCTCGCCGAGCGTGGAAAGCAGCAGCTGCAGAACGCCGCAGCCGACGCCGGCACGCTGGGAATGCTCGGGAGCATTGCAGCGGGTATCGCGACCGATGTGGCGGTGGATGCCAGCGAGCGGGCAGATCTGCGGATCTCTCGGTACTTCCCGGCCTTTGCCTATGTGGGCGAGTTCGAAGTACCGCAGGGCGAGCATACCGTCTCGGTTCGTTACTTCGACGGGATCGGTACTCTGCTCGGTCAGGAGTCGTTCGGCCCGCGGGTCATAGACGGGTCCGGAGTGGATCTGGTGACCTCGTACGTGCCGCGATAGGATGGAGCACAATAGGATGGAGCGGTGGAGGACACGCGCATGAAGAGGTTTGCCGTGACAAGGACGATGCTCGCGCTGGTCGCCGTGGTTTTTCTCGCCGGTTGCGTGAGCGGGCCCGCCACGGGCGGCGGCGGTGCGGGCGGCGGCGGTGCGACGGGCGGGAGCGCCGGCAGCGGCGGGGTTCAGACGGCGGCCGGCGGGGAGCCGATTCCCGAGTGGTACGAGGACCCCAAGAGCGTGTATCCGGACAACCAGTATCTCTCGGCCATCGGGTCCGGTGATACGCGCCGCGGCGCCGAACAGGATGCCCTCGGTTCGCTGTCGCAGATATTCGAAGCGCGCGTCTCGGTGGATAACCGCATCAACGAGCGCTATCGCGAAATTGCGGGTTCGTCGGGAAGCTTCAGCGAGAGCGATGTAAGGCTTGCCAACAGTGTGAACGTGCAGTCCGATCAGCGGCTGGTGAACGTCCAGTACGGCGAGAGCTTTACCGATTCCCAGGGCCGTGTGCATGTCATCGGCTACATGAACCGAATGGAGACCGGACGCGTCTACCGGGACCTCATTCAGAAGAACGCTTCGCAGATCGAGCGCTTCCTTGATGAAGCCGACGCGGAGAACCGGATTCTCCGACGGTTCGCATTTGTGAGTGCCGCAAACGTGATTGCCCAGAGCAATCGTGCACTGATCGATCAGCTGCAGATCATCTCGGCTCCGCTTGCCGCCACGCTTCAGTTGCCCTATGATGAGCAGGCTGTCGCAGAGCGCCGTCTGGAGGTGGCCTCCGAGATGGCCTACCGCGTCAATGTATCCGGCAGCGCCGCATCCCGTGTGGAAGAGGTGGTCGCCGGGGCACTGAGCTCGGAGGGCTTCGTGGTGTCGGAGAGCGGTCCGCTCCTGGTGGGGGGCTCAGCGGAGCTCGAGTCTGCTGAGGGCGGGAGGTACGAGGAAGTGCGTTGGTACCTGAACCTGGAGTTCGTCGGGCCGGACGGCAACACCGTGGTGGCCTTCAACGAGCAGGATCGCGCCAGCGGGGTTACCCAGGACGCGGCGCGTTCTTTTGCATACAGCGATATCGAGGAAGTTGCGAGAGAAGAGTTCGTGGGGCAGGTCATAGGGTATTTCGACAGTCTGGTAATTCAGTAGCCTGCGGGGGTCGTGGCGTCGCGCCGCCGTTGAACTCGTTTTCCGGTCGCGCGATCGCTCCCTCCCCTGCAGGTGTTTTGCCCCGCAGGCGCCGGCACCGAAGGCCGGCACGGGGGCGGCGCCGTACATTCAGGCCGCAGTACGGGCCAACTCCCGGAGTCGCTCCACACGCTGGGAGATAGCAGGGTGCGAGCGGAAGACCGATGAATCGCGCTTTTTCGGCACCGGCAGCACCTGGTGCAGCATGGAGCGCCCCACATTGTCGATCTTCTGTAGTGCCGAGGCCAGTGCGAGCGGCTCATCGGTCAGCTCTACCGCGCCGAGGTCGGCGGAGAACTCTCTCGACCGCGAAAGCGCCATCTGCAGAAGCACACTGGCAGCGGGCGCAATGAGCAGAATCGCGATCAGGCCGAGCGGTATCTCGACGTCGCTCAGCAGCAGCACGGGCAGATACAGCAGCACGAGCAACCAACCCACCCGCGAGATCACCACCGTTATCATCGCAATCGCCTCGGCAATACGATAGGACATGAGATCGTTGTCCCGCACGTGAGCCATTTCGTGGGCGAGCACTGCCCGGATCTCGCTCCTGCTGAGGGTGTCGAGGAGCGGCGGCGTGACGATCAGGATCGGGTGCTCGCGGCTCCCGAGGGTCGCCGCATTCATTAGTCCCGCCGGCAGCAGGTAGACATCCGGGGTCCGCGGCAACTCGGCGCGCCCGGCAAGCTCCTCGAGCATGGCGTGGAGGCCTGGCGCGTTGGAGCGTTCCAGCGGCACGGCGTTCTGCGGCCGCAACTGTGATGCTCTGTTCTGGATGGTCACGAAAAAGAAGCTTCCCATGCCGAGGACCACGGCAAGGCCGAGTGCTCCCACGATCCGCAGGCCGCTGAGGAGGAGGACGCCGAGCATCAGTGCGAAAATAAGGACGGTCTGGACGAGCAGAACCCTGCGCTGCCTGCGGATTTCCCGGTGCATAGGGAGAAGGTACTCGGTAGCGGACTTCGGCGGCAAACCTCGCGACCCCGGTCTTGAAGCCATGGCTCGTGATTCTCGGACCGATAAACCTTGACTGAAACGGTTTTGTACTGTAAAAATGGAGCCATTAACTATAATGGGGTGCCATAATGCGTCTGCGAACCAAGCTCTTTTCGACCATCTTCGCCATCACCGTCGTACTGCTTGTAGGTCTCAGCGTCGTCGTCTATTCAATCGTTTCTTCAAACCTGCGAGAGACCATTGCGGGTCAGTCGGAGTCTCTTGCCGCGCAGGTGCTCGACCTCGCCGAGCTCTCCTACGAAATCAATCAGGAAACCGTGCGTAGTTATCTCGACGTTGCCGGTTACTTCGTGCATGAACAGGCGGCGCTCGACCGGGAATCGACTGTCTCGCTCCGCGCCGAGAACCAGATAAGCGGAGATACGCACACGGTGCGCGTTGCACCACTCACGATTGGCCGCGTAGACGTGACGTCGAGCAATGAGCTCGTTGATCGCATTACCGATCTCACGGGCGCCACCGCAACCATCTTTCAGGTGATCCCGGAGGGTCTGTTGAGGGTCGCGACGAGCGTACGTCGGACGAACGGCGATCGCGCGGTCGGCACCTACATTCCGACGAGCTCGGAGGTGTATGAGACGGTTATGGCCGGAAACATCTACGAAGGCCGTGCATACGTTGTCGACGACTGGTACATCACCGAGTACGAGCCTATACGCGATCCCTCCGGGGAAGTCGTCGGTGTCCTGTACGTCGGGGTTCGGCAGTCCCGGCTGGAGTTTCTCCGGGATAAGATTGCAGACGTACGGGTAGGGTCCTCCGGCTTCGCCTATCTGATCGACGGTGAGGGCAATATTCTCATTCATCCGGCGTATTCCGGAGAAACTGTTCAACAAGCCGAAGCTCTCGCGCCGGTCCTGGAGATGTCGCAGGGCACGCTCGAGTTCGCGGAGGCGGACGGTCGCCGCCGAGTCGATCACGTCGACTACCTGGGTACCATGGACTGGCACGTCGGCATTGCCACCTATCCCGACGAGACCTTCGCCGTCCTTCGCGAGGTCGCGATGATCATGATCGTGGCGACGGTGATCGGCGTCATTGCGGCGGGCGCAGTCGGACTGCTCCTCGGCAACCGCATAGCAAGACCCGTTACCACGGTCGCGACCACCATGCGCAGCGTTGCGGAGGGAAACCTCGCCGTGGATAGCTCCGCCGTTCACAGCCGCGACGAGGTCGGTGAACTTTCGCGCTCGCTCGACGACATGGTCGTTCGGCTTTCCAGTGTCGTGGGCGAGATACAGAGCGGCTCGACGAATATAGCCGCAGGCAGCAATGAGCTATCGAGGACCTCGGAGCTGGTTTCCGAAGGCGCGTCCCGTCAGGCATCTTCGGTGGAGTCCGTGTCCTCGTCTATGGATGAAATGCGCACCACCATCGAGCGAAGCGAGGAGAACGCCCGCGAGACGATGCGGATGTCTAACGAGTCCGCACGTCAGGCCGAAGAAGGCGGCACCGCAGCGGGCGAGACCGTCCAGGCGATGCGGAGCATTGCCGAGCAGATCGGCGTAATCGAGGAGATTGCGCGCAACACGAACTTGCTCGCGTTGAACGCTGCGATCGAGGCAGCCCGTGCCGGCGAGAGCGGCAAGGGCTTCGCCGTCGTAGCCGGTGAAGTACGGAAGCTCGCGGAGCGCAGCGGAGAGGCCGCCGCGGAGATCAGCGAGGTTTCCACGTCCAGCGTCGAGATTGCCGAACGAGCCGGCAGCACCCTCGAGGAAATGGTGCCGCAGATTCGCAAGACTGCATCATACGTCGAAGAAATCAGCCAGGCTGCACGAGAGCAGACCGCAGGATCGCAGCAAATCTCGTCGGCGATATCGGAGCTGGACCAAATCGTGCAACAGAATGCATCAACCGCCGAGGAGCTTGCCTCGATGGCGGAAGAGCTCGCCTCTCAGGCGCAGGGGCTTAACCAGGCGGTTGCGTTCTTCACGACGAAGAGCCGAGAGAGAGCCGAGGCCTCGCGGAGTTCGCTTACAGGGCCCGCGTCACCGCCCGGGCAAACCTGAGCACCCCCTCGGAGTAGCGGCCGACAGCCCGCAGGAGCTCGAAGTATTCCTCGTAGTCCTCCGGCGGGATGCGGGCGCGCATCCGCAGCAGGGCGAGCAGGAGGAGGGCGTTGTAGTGGTGAGTTCCCTCCTCCGCGGCGCGCTCGTGCACCCGATGGTCCTCGCTGATAACCGGAATACCGCGCTCCGCGGCAAGCTCGAGGAGGAGCTCGTCGTTTCCATGCTTGCCGCTGCCGACGAAGGCTTCTGCGACCTCCACGGCCTCCCGCGTCCAGGGGACCTCGCCGCCACGCCGCAGATCGGCGATGCGAACCGGGAGCTCCGGCCAGCCGACCTCACGCGCCACCGGCCCCACCGTGTACATCTTCACCTCCGCCGCGGCATAGCCGAAGAACCCCGCCTTCAGCATATAGATCATGCTCGAGGCGTCGATTGCGGCGGCCTCGAGGGCTGCGAGCTCACGGCGCACGCGGGAGACGGCGGCGGGGCTCGGGGTGCCGGTGCGGGGGTCGAAATCGGGACCGTCCATGCGGTCACGGTAGCAGAAACGACAGCAGAAACGGAAGCAGAAACAAAAGCGCCCGGCACGGGGCCGGGCGCGGAGGTAAGGGATGAAGGCGGGCGGCTTGCAGGGGCCGGCCCGTCGTCACTGCGATTAGATTGCGTCGGTGTCCGCGGTCTCGGCGTTGGCGGCGGCCTGAAGGACCGCCAGTGCGATGGAGTTGAGCTTCGTCTCGCTCGAGTCCGCCCGGGAGGTCAGGACGATGGGTGCACGCGCACCCACGACCACCGCAGCGCTCTTCGCACCGCCGAGGAACACCAGGCTCTTGTAGAGAATGTTCCCCGCCTCGATGTCCGGGGTAACCAGAATGTCTGCGCGGCCTGCCACCGGATGGGTGATGCCCTTGTGCTTGGCGGCCTCCACCGAGACCGCGTTGTCGAGCGCGAAGGGCCCGCCGACGGTGCACCCGCTGATGCTCCCGGACTCGTACATCTCGACCAGCTTGCCCGCTTCTTCGGTGCAGGGCATCTTCGGGTCGACTTTCTCTTTCGCGCAGATGAGTGCCACCTTGGGAGTTGTGATGCCCAGCGCGTGGGCAAACTCGCAGGCGTTGTCTATCATCTGCCGCTTCTGCTCGAGATCGGGGGCGATGTTGATGGCGGCGTCGGTGCCGATGAGCAGTCGCGGATAGTCGCGAATGTCGAAGACCGCGACGTGGCTGAGCACGCGGCCGGCGCGCAGCCCGTAATCCGCGTTGAGTGCCTGCTTCATCAGAACCGAGGTGTCGACGAGTCCCTTCATCAGCACCTCGGCATCACCGGCGCTCACCGCCTGCACCGCCTTCATGGCGGCGTCGGCGGGATCCTTGACGTCCACGATGGACGCGTTCGAGATATCGAGCCCGTTTTCCTCGGCGATCGCCCTGGTCTTCTCCGCATCGCCGAACAGCAGGCTGTCGGCGATCCCCACGTCCATGGCCTCGGAGACCGATGTCAGAACATCGAGATCGTGGGAGCAGGCTACCGAAATGGTGCGCGGGCCGTATGATTGTGCTTCGTGTTGTACCTCGTCGAACGTCCTCATCACATTACACCTTGACCGTCTCAACGACCTCCATGCCTTTCTTCAGCGCCTCTTCGTTCATAGGGATGAACTTCTCCTTCGAGGGGCCAAAGACCTTCTTGAGCGCGCCGATCACGTCGTCGAGCTCGTATATTTTGGTCGCCGCGATGTAGGAACCGAGCATGACCATGTTGGCCACCTTGAGGCTGCCCGCTTCCTGGGCGAGCCTGTTCGCCGGAACGGCGATGACACGGATATCCTCACGGTCGGGTCCCTCGTCTATGAGAGAGCTGTTGTACAGCAGCAGGCCGTCGGTCACGAGGTCCGGGACAAACTTCACCATCGAGGGGTAGTTCATAACGATAGCCGTGGTGGCATCGCCGGAGATGATCGGCGAGCCGATCGGCGTGTCGGAGACGATGACGTTACAGTTGGCGGTGCCGCCGCGCATCTCCGGGCCGTAGGACGGCAGCCATGAGACTTCCTTCCCCTTCTGCATGCCGGTGTAGGCGATGAGCCGCCCCATCGACATCACACCCTGGCCGCCGAAACCGGCGGCGATGATCTTCTCCTGGTTCATGACTGCACCTCCTTTTCGGGATGCCGGAAATTACCCAGCGGGTAATAGGGGATCATGTTGTCGGCGAGCCACTGCAGCGACTCCACCGGCGGGATTCCCCAGTTCGTCGGGCAGGTGGACAGAACCTCCACCAGCGCAAAGCCCTTTTTCTGTTGCTGGGTCTCGAAGGCCGTGCGGATGGCCTTCTTTGCCTTGCGGATATGCGCCGGCTTGTGCACCGATACGCGCTCGATGAAGGCCGAGCCGTTGATGGTTGCGAGCATCTCCGAGATGCGGATGGGCTCGCCGGAGTGCTTGGCATCGCGGCCGAGAGGCGAAGTGGTGGTACGCTGGCCGATCATGGTGGTCGGGGCCATCTGTCCGCCGGTCATGCCGTATATGGCGTTGTTGACGAAGATGACGGTGATGTTCTCACCGCGATGGGCGGCGTGGACAATGTTGTTCGTACCGATCGATGCAAGGTCACCGTCACCCTGGTAGGTGAAGACCATCTTGTCCGGATGTACGCGCTTGATGCCCGTGGCCATGGCCGGTGCCCGGCCGTGGGCTGCCTCGTGCATGTCGCAGTTGAAGTACTTGTAGGCGAGCACCGAGCAGCCCACCGGCGCAACGCCGATGGTATCACCAAGTATGTCCATCTCTTCCATCACCTCGCCGACGAGGCGATGGATTATTCCATGGGTGCAACCGGGGCAGTAATGTGTCTCTACGTCGGTCAGTCCCTTTGTCTTATCCATTACAATAGGCATTATTTCACCTCCGAGAACATCTGCTCACAGGCCTCGACGACATCGGCCTCGGTGGGGATCATGCCGCCTGAGCGACCGTAGAACCCCACAGGCCATCGACCGGCCGAGGCGATCTTGACGTCGTCGACCATCTGGCCGTGGCTCATCTCCACCGACATCAGCGCGCGGACCGAGGAGGGGAGCTCATCGAACACGGCGTGCGGGAAGGGCCACAGAGAAATCGGTCGGATGAGCCCTGCCTTGA